>JASLGI010000031.1 GCA_030149685.1 Bacillaceae bacterium
GTAACGTATGGCATAATATCCCTCTTTCCTTTGCAATTCGTTATAGTATAGATACTATCAAATTAGGGAGGCAAAAGATATGACGAAGAAAAAGATGAGTTTTACGATTATTAAAGACGATCCGACAGATGGCCATAAAGGGTTCGGTATTGGAAGTGTATCATTAGAAAACGTTTCTCCTGTTTTTGTCGATGTACAAGAGGAAGAAGCATATATTGAAGTTGGTGCAATGCACGCACGTGGACCGACAGAGCGCGGTATTAAATTTACGACAGATCGAGCGGATTCAGAAGGTGGAAAACCGTATTGGCTCGTTTGGGTAACGGTCGCTTTCAATGAAGAAGGCCCATACTACGCAGGAGCAGCTGCTTGTGAAATGGTCGTTAACCGTGAGAAACGCCGCGGGTATAAAATTTTAGCCGATCACGTGAACAATATGGACCGCTCAATGAAAGGGCGCATAATCGTCGATGAAATGGACGAGCGTTCAAAAGAAGTACTCGCTAACTTCTTAAAAGAGCATAACGAAGATATGTGGTCACGCAGTAAAGAACTTCAAGAAGCATTACGATAAATTGAAGATGAGGGCTCGCGCTCTCATCTTTCCACTTTTTTAGAAGAGAGGTACGACATGAAACGACAAGCAATTTTACGGATCCATTCATTTATTCAACATCCGGGCGACAAGCCGATGATCGATCAGCAACAACTGAATGCGACGTGGATTCAAAAAGGTTCAACCGACTACATACAATATAAAGAGACGCGTGAAGGACAAGAAGTGCGCACGACGGTGAAAGTGACCGACGAAGAAGTACTCATTTTACGTGGTGGAGATATTGAGATGCGGTTACCGCTCAAAGCGCATACAGTTCAACGAGGAACGTATCGCAATGAACCACTCGTTTGGGCGATGACGGTCGAAGCAGAAGATGTAATGATTGAACGTTCAGAAGACATGAATAAATGGCGCGCGACGTATCGATTACAAATTGGTGAAGAAGAGATTGGAAAATATACGTTAACGATGACTTATACGGAGGGAACATTATGAACGCAGTAAAACAAGTACAAGTAGAAATTAAAGAAGCTTTCGCAAAAGCGATTCAACAAGCAGGAATTAAAGAAGATATTACGGCAGAAGATATTCATTTAGAAACGCCGAAACAGAAAGAAAATGGTGACTACGCGACGAACATGGCGATGCAATTGACAAAAATTGCACGTAAAGCACCACGTATGATCGCAGAAGATATTATCGCGCATCTCGATACGGAAGGAACGTCGATCGATGCAGTCTTCATTGCAGGACCTGGATTTATGAACATCCGTCTGAAAAAAGATTTCCTCGCAGACGTTCTTACGACGATTCAGGATCAAGGTGATGACTACGGTCGTTCAACAGCTGGGGAAGGAACGAAGATTCAAGTCGAGTTCGTCTCAGCAAACCCGACAGGTGACCTTCATTTAGGACATGCTCGCGGAGCGTCACTTGGTGATTCATTATGCAACATTTTAGACTTTGCTGGTTTTGACGTTGCCCGTGAATATTATATTAACGATGCTGGAAACCAAATTGATAATCTCGCGGTGTCGATCGACGTTCGTTACCACGAAGCACTCGGGATTGAAAAAGAGATGCCAGAAGACGGTTACCGTGGACAAGATATCGTCAATTTCGCTCAATCGATCATCGATGAAGACGGCGACAAGTGGCTTGAAGTCGAAGAAAAAGAACGTCTCGCACATTTCCGTGAAAAAGGACTCGAGTATGAGTTAGAAAAAATTAAACAAGACTTAGAAAACTTCCGCGTCACATTCGACCACTGGTTTTCAGAAACGTCACTTTACAAAGACGGTAAAGTCGAAGAAGCGATCGAAAAATTACGCGCAAACGGTCACGTCTTTGAAGAAGACGGGGCGACATGGTTCCGCTCGACGACATTCGGTGACGATAAAGACCGCGTATTAATTAAAAAAGACGGGTCATATACGTATTTAGCGCCAGACATTGCGTATCACGAAGATAAATTAAACCGTGGATTCGATAAACTCGTCAACATTTGGGGAGCAGACCACCACGGATATATTCCACGAATGAAAGCAGCGATCGAAGCGCTCGGATATGACAAAGGAACACTCGAAGTCGACGTTGCGCAAATGGTGCAATTGTATAAAGACGGCGAACAGTTCAAAATGAGTAAACGTACAGGAAAAGCGGTCACATTACGTGAACTCGTTGAACTCGTCGGATTAGATGCGGCACGTTACTTCTTCGCGATGCGTTCAGGGGATGCACAAATGGACTTTGATTTAGATTTAGCTGTTTCTGAATCGAATGAAAACCCTGTGTATTACGCACAATATGCACACGCACGCATTGCTTCAATTTTACGTCAAGCAAATGAAGTAGGCCTTACTTCTTCATTAGAACATGTCGACCAATTGACAGAAGAAAAAGAAGAAGACCTTTTAATGAAGCTCGGTGACTTCCCACAACTCGTTGCCGATGCAGCTCGTTTACGTGCA
>JASLGI010000034.1 GCA_030149685.1 Bacillaceae bacterium
AAATTGTAGGGCTTGGAGTAGCTGCTAAAATCGCTACAGAAAAGCTTTCTCAAAACACTCTTCGGCTTCAACAACTAGAAGAAAAAGTAATAAATGTTTTTGAATCTAAATTCAAAAATCACATTATATGGAACCAACCTACTAAAGAGCATAAAGTTCCTGGGATTTTAAGCGTTCAGTTTAAAGGTGTTAATAATGAAATTTTAGTTAAAAAACTAGCACCTATTTTATCTGTATCTACAGGATCCGCTTGTAGCTCTGCTTCACCTTCTCATGTCTTACAAGCAATCGGACTATCTCTTGATGAAGTTCGACAAACAATACGTATTTCATTGTCACCTTACTTAAGTGATAGTGACTTAAATATCTTAAAACAATTATAAGTATATCTCACAAAGCAAAAAGACCGAGCGCACTTCCTCGGTCTTTTTGTTATTTGTATTCTTTTTTTACGGACTGCTCGTTAGCAAATAATAGTACGCTGATGACTACGAGGATGAAAAGGAAAATCGGTACTTGGTAATACCATTCATTCGGTAAAAATTTGGCGCTCCAAATGATGGAGACGATGATAATTGTTGTGCCGTGTGACCATTTTTCAGAGCGTGTCAGTTGGTGACGGTTGAACAATACGACACTTGCTCCGAGTAATGGGCAAAGAATTGTATAGAGAAAAATCATATCATTGCGTAGTAACCATGAGCGTTCGTTGTTTTTTTCCATATCGCCTGTTCCTTTTTTAACAATAATACCATAGAAAAATGAGCCGTCCCTTGTTTCAGACAACTCATTTTTTGATCATTATTCAAAGCGTGTGACGAGTTCATCAAGTGGTGTACGTTCGCGTGCTTTCGGTTCTTTATCGTAATAACCGAACTGAAGCATGCTTATAATACGTTCTCCTTGTTTAACGCCGAGTCGTTCGCGGAATTTCGGACTGTCGAGAAACGGCGGAGTTTTCCAGCACGTACCGACTCCGTCATCCCAAGCGATAAGTTGCGCGTTTTGTACGAGCGCACTTGCCGCTGCGAAGTCTTCTAAACGTTCTTTTTGACGTGCATCTTCCGGCACGACGACAAAGACTGCCGCTCCCGCTCCTGAGAAACGTTTCATCTGTTTTTCAAGCGTTTCTTCATCGAGTGACTCCCAATTTGGGATCGCGGTTTCTTTCAATAACTCGAGCAGCTTCGGGTAATCGTCTCCTGCTGCTACGATGAAGCGCCACGGATTACGGTGACCGTGATTCGGTGCCCAAACCGCATCTTCTAACACATCTAAAACAACTTTCTCTTCCACCGGCGTTCCGTTTAAATTTTTAATCGAACGTCGCTCGCGAATCGCTTCACGAACCGATAAGTTTTTCTTTGACATGTAAACACTCCTTATTGTTTCATTTTTCTGTCTATTAGTATACCTCATACCGTATGACAATATCTAGTCGAAACCTTTACTTTCAAACATTAGTCGATTTTTCCAACTATTCATTGTATACTAATAGCAGGTAATAAAACAACGTATTAAGAGGTGTTTTTAATTGAAGAAAAAAATTGCTTGGATTATCGATAGCACTGGTCTTATGTCTGACAAACTCCGCCATCATCCGGACGTCTTTTGCGTTCCACTTTCGATTCAATTTGATGGAAAACAATATCAAGATATGATCGATTTAACGACAGATGAATTGTACGCGCGGATTCGCAATGAAAAAGAAGTGCCTAAAACGTCACAACCTTCACCTGGCACATTTTCGATTCTTTATGAAGCATTAAAAGAAAAGTATGATGAAGCGATTGCGGTTCATGCCTCTTCTAAACTGAGCGGAACGATCGGCTCTTCAGAAACAGGCGCACATCTTGCCGATTTCAAAGTGACGACGATTGATTCCGGTTCATTATCAGGAGGTTTAACAGGTCTCATCGAACACGGAATTGACTTACAAGAACAAGGATATTCTGTAGAAAAAATCGTAGAAGCTTTAAAAGAAAAACAAAAACATCACACTGCATACGCACTCGTCGGTCAACTCGAACAGTTAAAGAAAAGTGGCCGCGTCACAGGTATTCAATTTTTCATCGGAAGTTTATTAAATATTAAACCGATTGTTCGTATTGAGAACGGAGAGCTTGTACCTGATAAAAAAATCCGTTCAGAAAAACGAGCGGTTCGTTACTTACGCGACCTCGTACTCGAACAAAAAGATGCGATCAAAGGAAAATTGTTTATCGTTCATGGAAATGTCCTCGAAAAAGCGAAAGCATTAAAAGAAGAACTCTTATCCGATGCACCGGATTTATCGATCGAAATCGGAGATATTAACTCTTCTTTAGCGACGCATGCAGGTGAAGGCTCTCTCGCAGTCCTCTGGTTTACACGATAGTCAATGTGTATTTAGAGGACGGACTCCTGTCGTTCTGTTACAATAATAAGACGATGAATGATGAGAAGGAGGGAGTTCTATGCAACATAAAGAGCGACATATTGAATGGCCGATAGCTTTATGTGATTCAAAAGGTCGACTGAACCCTCAAGCAATTGGTTATGCGAAAAAGCCAATTATCCAAAGTAATTTAAAAGGAAATTGGTTAAAAAAGAAGCGGTGGAATCATTGGAGCGTGTACGGAGAAGATGTTTATTTCGCCTTAGTCATCTGTCATTTAGACTACGCAGCGACAATTCACGTCTCTTTCGTCGATTTAGAAACGACACGTTTTGTCAGTGAACAAATTGTTATTCCTTTCGGGCGTAAATTAACATTAGGGGAACAAGTTTTCGACAATACTTCGTTTCAAAACGATCAAATCGCCTTACAAGCCGTATATACGCAAAATGAAGGACATATTTCTGTAACGATTCCTCAGTTTGATAATGAATTACTCCATGTCGACTTACATATGACTTATAAAGAAGAAGACGATTCCATCAACGTCGTCATTCCACATAGTCGTGACATGTTTCAATTCACATCCAAACACCTCACATTGCCGACAGACGGATTTATTAAGCTCGGTTCTCGTCGATATGACTTAGAATCTCGCTATAGTTTCTCTGTCTTCGACTACACGAGAGGAGTTTGGCCTCGCCAAATCGAATCTTACTGGGCAACAGCTTCTCAACAAATTGGCGGACGTCGTATTGGCCTCAATTTTGGAGGAAAATGGACGGACGGTACCGGTATGACAGAAAATGGGTTTATGATCGATGGGGAATTAAGAAAAATTCACGAAGATGTATTGTTCATGCACGATCCAACGAATAAACAACGCCCTTGGGCAATCCGAACGAAATTTTCGAAAAATTTGCAAATGACCTTCACTCCATTTGCAACGTACGAATCAAGCGTCCCTTTACTCGTTGGCAACATCCAAGTAATGAGACACCTCGGATATTACAACGGTATTATTCGATTAAAAGACGGACAACCTTTACGTTTAAAACAACTGCTCGGCGTCGTCGAACAGACGAAAGCTCGTTGGTAATGTTTAGCTCGTTTTTTTTCGGGAAAACATTCACCATCAAATGAAAAAGGTTGTGGATATTTTGAAAAAATCATTAACTATTGGTAGTGCCATCTTAGCATCAGCACTCGTACTCGGAGCTTGTGGAGCAGACGATAATGACCAAACAGACAAAGATGCCGCAGATAACAATTCAACTCCTGTAGAAGAGACAGAGACGAACACGAATGAAACAGAGACAAATGTCGATGTTGATACAGAAGAAGAAACAGACAAAGATGAAGCGACAAACAATCAATCTACTGTTGAAAATGCATTAGACTTTGCGAAACTCGATATTGAAATCGATGTCGCAGGAGACGATGCGATCGATATTGAATATGACGCGACAGATATCGACGACAACGAATACTTTGACCATACGAAAAATATCGCATTAAAAGATGCAGAAGCGAAAACGAAATTAGAAGAAGATCTCATGGATTTACAAATTCCAGTAAACGCGACAAATGAAGAGATTATTCAAACAGTGCTCGCTCATTTCAATATTGACGATTACTCAAAAATCGAAATTGAAATGAAAAACGCGGACGGATCAAAAGTTGAAATTAAAGATAAAAAATAATGTGCATGAAAAGAGACTAGGACAAAGCAGTCTCTAAATAACGAAAGACACTTGAATGATTACACATTCAAGTGTCTTTTTAACGTTCTATCATAGGTGTTAGGGTTTTCACACAATTCCTTCGAATTTGCGGACACCTGGGGCATAGGTTTTGTCCCAACTTCTTTTTTGTTATTACTTCTTCTTTTGTTCTGTTTGCAACATGTCATAATAATAGCCTTTCGCTGCAATGAGTTGTTCGGGTGAACCTGATTCGACAATTTCACCATCACGTAAGACGAAAATAATGTCCGCATGACGAATCGTATGCAAGCGATGAGCGATGACGAAGCTCGTTCGTCCTTCCATAAGACGCGTGAGCGCTTGTTGGATGACTTCTTCTGTCACTGTATCAATACTGCTCGTTGCTTCATCGAGTAATAAAATCGTCGGCTCTGCAACGAACGCTCGGGCGATCGATAACAACTGTCTTTCTCCTTGAGATAATTCACTACCGTTTGCTGTAATTTTCGTATCGTAACCGTCAGGCAATTTCATAATCATCGCATGCGCATTCGCACGTTTCGCCGCTCGTTCAATCTCTTCATCTGTCGCATCTAGACGACCGTAACGAATATTTTCTCGAATACTTCCTTCAAATAAAAAGGAATCTTGTAAGACGAAGGCCATCTGTTCTCGCATCGATGCTCGATTCATCGATGAAAGAGGGATGTCGTTGATCGTAATACGCCCTTTATCTACTTCGTAAAAGCGGGCTAGTAGTTGCATAATCGTCGTTTTCCCTGCACCTGTTGGCCCGATAAAAGCGGCCGTCTTTCCTGCAGGCACGACGAAAGATACGTCTCGAATCGTTTCTTCGTTTTGATTGCTTTCATAAGAAAAATGTACACGGTCAAATACGACATCTCCTTGCAATTCACCTTTTGCTAAACGTCTTCCTTCATCTTTTTCTTGCGGCTCATCGAGCATTTCAAATACACGCTCCGCTCCAGCAAGTGCCGATAAGACCATATTAAATTGGTTCGCCAAATCATTGAGCGGACGAGTAAATTGACGCGCATACTCTGTAAAGATGACGATAACACCGATCGTCACTCCAGCAACTTCATTAAATGCGAGCCATCCTCCGATTCCCGCAACGATCGCAAAAGCACCGTTGTTTAAAAAGTTCATCACTTTCGGAATAAATCCAGAGTAAACGAGTGCCCAATATCCCGTCGTTTGTAATTTGGCACTTTTTCCTTCAAACTCATTCATCATCGTTCGTTCTTGTCCGAATGCTTTCACGACCGATTGATGAGACACTGATTCCTCGACAAATCCATTCAATGCGCCGAGATCTTTTTGTTGTTCTTTAAATAAAAAGCTCGTACGTGCTGTAATCCAATGCATCGCTACATACATGAGAGGAATGATCGTCATCGTCAATACTGTCAATAACGGACTTAAATAAAGCATGACACCGACTGTTCCGACTAATGTAATCACACTTGAAAAAACTTGAATAAAAGAAGAGTTTAATGTTTGGCTAATGTTATCGATATCATTCGTTAAACGGCTCATAATCTCTCCGTGCTGCCGCTGATCAAAATAGGATAAGGGAAGCTTTTGTAAATGGTTAAAAAGAGAAGTGCGCATACGATACACCGTTTGTTGAGCGATACCGATCATCCAATAGTTTTGTAAATACGTCACAATCGATAACGAAACGTAAATGAGTAAAAGAACAATCATCGAACGAGCAATACCACTCGTTACTCCAGGCACTAAATACGTGTCGATCATCCGCCCGACGAGAAAAGGACCGAGCAACGATAATATCGAACTGAGCAAAACGAAAAATAGGACGATGAGTAAGAGTGGACGTTTTTCATCGATGACGTGCCAAATGCGTAAAAGTGCACGCTTCCAATCGGTCGAAGCTTTTTGTTCATTCTTTTTCTTCTTTCCATGGGCACGAATATGCTCTTTCGGTACAATTTTTTCGTAACGGAACGCATTTTTTAACTCATTCATTCACCTCTCCTCCTTCCTGTGACGCGACGATCGTTTCGTAAACACTCGACAATGTTCGTAACTGTTCGTCAGTGCCGATACCGTCGATCAATCCTTCATGTAAAACGACGATGCGATCAGCTCGACGCGCAGTGGAAATTTTTTGCGTAATGACGACGAGCGTCATCTCTAAAGGCTCTAATGCGCGGAACAATGCTTGTTCTGTCTTCACATCGAGTGCACTCGTACTATCGTCTAAAATTAACACATCCGGTGAGCGAAGGAGTGCACGTGCAATCGACAGACGTTGTTTCTGTCCACC
>JASLGI010000266.1 GCA_030149685.1 Bacillaceae bacterium
CTTCGCTCGAATCGTTTCCGGTAGACGGATCGGTGATTCGCTTACGATGCTGTAGACGAGCTGATCGTTAAATAGCGTGCGCGATTCCACCGGGAGCCGCCCTTCGACGAACAAAGTGACCGGTGTCGCAATCGTTGCTGACTTCACTTCTTCTAACGGTACGTAATGAATCGTCAACCAACGGACGGTCGGATCCGCGGCTTCTTCTGTCGTCCACGTTTGACAACCGTCGAACGAAATTTGTCGAAACTGCGGGAAATGAGCGATAATTGTTTCTTTCGTACCGACGAACGTCCACTCTAACGGGCTTGCATCGTTCGGAAGTGCTGATACACCGCGTTCTTTCGACCATTGTAAAAAAGCGTTCCATAACGAAATTTCCTTTTCATCGGCACGCTCGTAAACCGTCCGTAAAAAAGTAAGGACTGTTTCATTCGCTACATCACTCATGTGTACGCTCCTTTAACCAAAGGCGAATCGTCTCGGCCGCACGCTCTTTTTCTTCCAATTCTCGTTCGACCGACTCTTTGCCGTTTTCATAAGCGTTCACGACGCTATCGAGCTCACGTTGCCAACGGTCTAATTTGTCGTGGGCGAGTTTCGGAAAAGCAATCGCTGCCGCTTGTGCAGCGCGGTCTAATTCTAAACCGACCCATAGCTCGTAATGTTCCGCCTCTTCCGCAAGCATTTCGTGGATGTGACGCTCCACATGTTCGCGTTTTTTTCGTTCGCTTTCGCGCGCAATTTTTTCTTTCCATTCCCGTTCTTTGCGCTCGACTTCTTCTTTCTGTTGGCGTTCCAATTGTGCGAGCTTCTTTTGAGCCGCTTGACGTATCGCTTCGTCGTCTTTCATCGCACGCTCCAAATCTCGCAATTGGTCTTTCCGCTCGTCGTATGACCGTTCAACGTTCGCTTTCCAACTGAAAAATTGTTGGCGGTATTCCAGATCTTCTTCATGATACACTTGATCGCCACCGTCGATCGCTTGACCGATTGATTTTGCCATCGTTTCAAAAGGACTCGTCACCGTATCAAGCGTCGTGAGAAGGTTCGCTGCTGGATTTGCCTTTCCATCTTTCGCTGGTAGCGCTTGTTGCGCAGCCCGCTTCGCAAGTTTTTCTGCACCTTCTCGTGCGATTTTTTTCGATGCGGCTTTCATCGTTTCTTTCGTTAACAGTTTCGTTCCCGCTTTCGCCGCTCCTTTTCCACCGAGCTTCGCAGCGACCGACCCACCACCGGTCGGAGCCGCTAACAAAATCGACCCGACGACGTCCGCCGCAAAACCGACCGCTTGCAACGTTTTCGTCACGGCGTTCGAGCTTTCTTTCACCCGTTCGACCATTTGTGGTACGTAATGAACGTTCATCTCTTCTTCCAGTTGAGCGAGCTCCGATTGGAGTTCATCCACATGGTCTGGCACTTCAACCGGTGCGTTCATTACCGCTTCGAGTTCAGCTGTTTTTTTAGCATACGCTCGCGCGCGTTCTTCTGTCTCTAATTCATACAGAGCGATAATATCGCTCGCATCGTATGTCGTCGGCTCGATCGTACGCTCTGTTCCTTGTACACTTTCCACTTGGAAGGCGACGTGTTCGCCGACGACTTCTTCAAACCGTTTTTGAATCGATGCAACGATTCGTTGACGCGTTAACAACAACTCGTGTTGGACGGCGACATTGAGCGCTTCTTCCGATTGTTGACTCGACTGTTCAGCGAGTGTCAACAGTTTTCGTTCCAACGTTTGTACTTCTTGCTGAATGAGCGCTTTAAAATCCGCCTCATACGTTCGTAACTTCGACTGCACGCGCCGCACTTGTTCGTCGACCGAGCGTTGCACTTTTTCACGTTCGATTTCAATCGTTCGATATTCCGCCTCGACGTGTTGCGCGTCCGCAGAAGTCGCGACTTGTAACAAATGAACGTCTTCCAACAAGCGACGTTGCAAAGCGATCGCCCACTGTTGAAGCGCATGCATGAACCGTTCTTCTTTTAACGCATCGACCGACGATGCGACGTCTAACAAACATTGTTCGACGAACGCTTCCAACCGGTCACCCGTCTTCGCACTCACCGCAAAAACGGGATACGACCGGCCGAGCTGCTGTTCCAACTGTTCGCTCACTTGCTCGCACACTTCTTCGATCGAGACCCCTTGCGTTTCATCGATCCGGTCAATTTTATTAACGACGAAATACAAATTCGGCTGGTACATCGCAATTTTTTGCAAATAGACGACGTCTTCCATCGTCAACCCTTGCCACGGCATGACATAAATGGCCGCATCGGAGGCGATGATCGCGCGCTCAGACGCTTCGATGTGACGTTCGTATTTCGTATTGCGCCCAGGTGTATCGATAAACGTCATACGACGCATCCATTCCGGTCCTGGAAGAGCGACGTGAAGCGCGTCTGTTTCATCGACCGCTCCACCCGCTACGTAATTGCGAAACGCCGATTCATCAAGCGTCTCTCTCGTTCCATCTTCCATTTCGCGTTCAATGGACACTCGCTCTCCGTACGTAATCCACGTCGGAATCGCCGTCGTTTCATTCGTATGCGTCGGAAGCAAAGCATCCGTTTCTAACAGTCGATTCAACAGTTCCGATTTCCCAACACTGAACGAGCCGAACAGCCCGATCGTCAACGTCTGCTCTTCCCGTTGTTGCCATAACGATTGAACGATGTGACGTTCGACCGGTTGAAGAGGCAACTGTTCCCATTCGATTAACTCCATACGATTCGCCCCCTTAAATTAACTCAATGCGTTCTTGTTTCATTTGTTCTTTCGCCTTTTCAATCAGTTGTTGCAACTGTTCCTGTGTTTCTTTCGATTGACTCAACAATTGTATTTTCTCATCGAGCTGACGTTGATCTTCTTGCAATTGAGCATCGGCTGCTTCTAAATCTTGAGCGATCCGTTGCTTTGCCAATTGAAGGGCATCGAGTGAACGGAGTCGTTCACGGTACGCTCGCTGATGGTCCGACATTTCTCGTTCCAATTGACGGAGGACACGACGACGCTCTTTTTTCAACTCGCGCTCTTGTTTCCGTTGTTCCACAGACAGTCGTTCGCGGAACCGTTCGTTTTGTTGTTGACGGATCATGCGGCGTTGTTCACGTAACTCATCCATCGAAGTGACCGTTAAGTCTTCTTGTTCGCTTTGTGCTTTTTCTTCCAACTCATCGAGTTCGACGTGGCGCATCTTAGCTTCTTTATTTTTTTCGTGTCTTAATTTTTCTAATTCTTTCAATCGTTCTTCATACTCGTCATTCGACACGTCGACCATCTCTTTTTTATCGAAAAAGATAAATCGCTTGCCGACGACGCGTTCTTCTTTTTTCATTTGAGGCGTACTATTAACTAACTGCTCGTAAAACCGCACATCTTCACGACTCATCCGTTCTTCTCGTTCGATCATCCGTTCTTTTCGACGGACTTCACGTTCTAACGCTTTGTACGCTTGAAGCTTTTTCTCTCCATCGGACAATTCATTCAATTGTTCTTCAAATTCCGCTGCGAGTTCGGCTTGAATCGATTCGGTACTGAAAGAAGAATCAGACGATGTCCGTTCAAACGTCGACCGTTCGACTTCGACGTTCATTTCGTCCTCTTCCACTTCAAATGCTTCAAACGCTTCGACTTTTTCACGGAACGTCTCATTCAAATCGCTGACGAGCGTTTGAATGCCGTGATCGACTAACCGCTCGTACTCTTTGTAATAACCGGCCCATTCCAACTCGAGTTCTTCGTACAAATCCGTTTTCGTCGGCGCATCGTTAACCGTCTGTTTAATTTCTTCTTCCAACCGTTTATATTGCGTATCGAACCGTTGACCGTTTTGGTAAATGACGTCATCGAACAACGATTCCAGCTCACGCGTTTGCTGGTTCAATTGTAATTTTCGAAGTTCGATCGATTCGTCCAACCGTTTTTGTTCGCCTTCTAACTCTTCAATGTCCGTTTCTTCGTTCATTAACTGTTCAAATTCGGTTAACTTTTTCGTCAACGTTTCGTAATGATTCATTAAAGCTTGGCGCGGTGAAGCTAAGGCGTCAGCTGCTTGCTCGCCGCCGAATAAATAACTTTCTAGTCGTTCTTCAAACGCTTCGAAACGGCTTTCTTCCAACAACTGCTCCGGCGTGTAATCGTTCCAATGTTTCGTGATGACTGACGCGTCGCGCGCTTTCAACGCTTGCAGGGCACTGACTGGGTACAGTCGGGCGTGTTGCGATTCAATCGGGCAGTACGGATTTTCGCGCAAATGTTTTTCAAACGATTCAATCACTTGCTCGACTTCATCTTCCGGTACACCGTCGAGGCGGTTTCCGATGAAGAAAATACGGTCGATGCTGTCTTTAACTTCGCTCAACAGTTCAAACTCTGTCTGTTTGCCGAGTTGCTCCATATTGGATAAGAAAATACTCGCTTGCGATTCTTTAATTTGTTGTTTCGTAATTTTCTCGTGCTCTTCATGAAGTGCTTGAAGACCGGGCGTATCGACGATGACGACACCGTCTTTTAAATACGGAGAATCGATGAACAAATCGACGTGATGGACTTCCGTTGCGACGCTAATGTTTTGACTCATCTCTGTCACGTATTCATCGAGCGCATCGAATGACACTTCTTCTTTGCGCTGATCGTTGTAGTTTACGACCGCTACTTCACGACCTTCGTTGTCATCCGAGTGACGAATGAAGTTGATCGTCGCAGTCGTCGGTGTCACTTTCGACGGCAATACTTCTTGTTGGAGAAGGGCGTTAATGAACGTCGACTTCCCTGTTGAAAACTCACCGACGACGACAATTTCAAATCGGTGGTCTTTCCATTTTTCTTTTTGACTTTCTAACGCATGCAATTCTTTCGTTAAATCGATGCCCTTTTTCGATTCTTTTTTGATGTGTTTATTGAGCTGTTCGTCCAACTGTTTGGTCAATGTTTCTGCTACAATGAATCGTTCTTCCAATTGCCGATTTTTTTCTAACCATTCTTTTTTAGATGTTGTCATTTAGATCACCCGTATCTTTTTAATTTCTTGTTCTTCTGCTGCTTTAATAAACGTTCGCAACAGCCGTTTCGTTTTTCGAATATGTTTCATTTCGTAATTTTGGTACTGCTCCATCTGTTGTTCCCACGTGCTTAAAACACCTTCTGCATACTCTTTCGCACGCTCTGCCGCGTGAGAAGACTCTTCCGATAACGAACTTAATAACATGTCATATAGTTCAGCTTGTTGCGCTTCTTGCTCAAATTCGAGCTCGTCTTTTCTCACTTCGATGACGTCCGCTACTCGTTCTTGCTCGTCTACAATTTCTTCTAAATCTTCGTGAAGTCGATCTATTTTTTTCTCAAACTTCTGTTTCAACGCAGCTTGTTCTTCTTCCCATTCACGCAACTTACTATCATCTTCATAAGTATAAGTCTTTTTAAAAATCCAAAAACCTCTCTCCCCCTTCCGCGTTTCCACCTTCGGAGCTCTACCTAAACTTTTGACATTGTATTCATAGTCGATTTCTTCTTTTTTCTTTTTCGTTTCCATTTTCGTAATCTGTTCATCCAGCTGTTTTTTCTCTCGTTCATGTTGTTCGATCTCTTCTGTCACTTCTTTTTCAAACGCTTCATACACTTCAAACAAATTGTCGACTTCTTCACGATCAAACTGGATACTTTCGCTCGTCGCAGTCAGTTGTTGGAGTTCTTTTTCAAAGCGTTGCCAATCGATGTCGACGTCGCCTTTCATTTGATCCATTAAGTGAATGAAGTGCGTATCTTCTTTCTTTATCTCTTTCTGTAAATCCGTAGCAATTCGTTCGTGCAACGATTGAATGTCTCGTTCCCATTCTTTGTAATATGTATTGAACCGCTCTTCGTTTTCATCGTACTTCACGCGAAGCGTCTGCGGAGCATCGAGCAAATGTTCCGCCTCCTTCACAAAATTGTGAAACGATTGACGAAACTTTTTCTGATACGTCCGTTCGAACTGTTTCAATTCGTTTTTTCCAGGGAGTTGTGTTTCTTGGATGCCGTCTTCCCGACGATTGAGTAGCTTCAATCCGTACTGTTCGACTTCACCGTAATTTGCACGAGTAATCGCGACGAGACGATCGTATCGTTTCTGGCGTTGTTCTTCCGCGAGCCGTTCACGCTCTTCTTCGCTCGCTTCTTCCATCGCAATTTCTTCCATGATCGTTTCGAAATCGTGTCCGATCGAGCGAAGGCCTGCTTCTTTATAAGAAGCATCTTCCATAAATTGTTGAAGCGCTCGTTCCAACGCGTCGATTTGCGAAGCGTGCAACGCCTCTTCATTCGATTCTAATTTTCCTTGTAACGCGAGAACCGATGACACCGGGTAAAGTGTCTGTTCTTCTTTCGGCACGTAGCCGTCTAAATGTTCCGTCACGTGCGCCGCCACTTGCTCCCACTCGGCTGGCGTTAAGCCGTCGACGTGCGTCGCGACGATGAAAACACGCTTTTGACGGTCCGTATACCCTTTCAACAAATCGTAATCCGTTTGGTCCATCCCTTTTTGACCGTTGAATAAATAAATGATTGCCGCTGCTTCTTCTAACGCTTCCTCGGTTACTTGAAACGCACCTTCTGTAATCGAGTTGGCACCTGGTGTATCGACGAGCGTCAATTCATCGTTTAAAAAGGAAACCGGCCAATACAACTCAACGAGTGTGAGCTCGTCTGTCACTTTGTCGCCTTGAAACGTCGTGTATTGATCCAATTCTCCAACATCTTGAATTTGGATCGTTTTCACTTCACCACTCGTAAAATGCAAGTTCACTCGTTTGTCTTCTTCACGCTTAACCGTTTTAATTTTTGTCAACACTTTCGTCGCTTCAATTCGACGAGCAGCGAGCACTTCTTCGCCCAGCAAAGCGTTCAACAAAGCGGATTTTCCGACACTGAACTGTCCGACGACCGCGATTGAATGTTCAATCGCTTCGATCCGTTCTTTCAACTCGACTAACGGAGGACCGAAAATGAAATCATCTTCGTACTGTTCGAGCGCTCGGTTGATCTCTTTCACGTAATTCGTACTCTGTTTCATACGTCACTCTCCTTTATTTTGGATCTTCTTCATCATACAGAGGAAACTGTACACGAATATGTACAGTTGCCATTTATTTCTATCGTTACCTCGTATTTAAGTTACCAAATGCTTAGTCTTTTTTCTATAGAATATAGGTAAATAATAGAAAAATATTAACTTTAGTACTACCATTCAACTTTTTACACCTTTCAATTGACAACGGGTCAACGTTCTTTCAAAATAGTAAGTTCAAGGAAAAGGATGACGATGGACGAATACGAAACGAGAACATGCTCGATCGGTCGTCGGCGACATACGAATCGAAGGGACGGTATGCGACCGCACCTTCTTCGCCATTTTTTGCTCAACCGCTGCCGTAAGCGGAAAAGCAACTGGACCGATTCGTTCTTCGTGATCTCATTCGTCTCTCATCGTTCACATTGGTTAGGGGTCGGGTCGATTCATTACCCGACGGACAAAGGAGACATCTCATTGTGAAACTATTATTTAATGATCCGGACGCGCGTTTTGCCAAACGGCATGCGCTCGTCGCACTACTAGCGCTCAATGCGTTCGTACTGTTTTATTTCATCATCGCAACCGCAGACGGCGTCCCTTCGTTCGATTCGTATTGGACGGAGACGATGCATCAGTCGGAGCGCGCCTTTTTAACGACGCTCGCTCTCATCTTCACCGCGCTCGGTGACGTCAAATGGATGGCGGTCTTAACACTCATTACCGCGATCATCGCGTACCGGTACAAAGCGTGGGACGGCTTAGCGATGATTTTGTTGACGAGCAGTGGATTCGTCGCATCGAACATCGTAGCGAAATGGCTCATCGACCGCCCCCGCCCGCCGTTTGAAGCGGAGCGGATCGTCGACGTCTTCGGCTCGAGTTTCCCGAGCGGCCATACGATGGGAAGCGTCGC
>JASLGI010000114.1 GCA_030149685.1 Bacillaceae bacterium
GAATCGAGTAAAATTAAATATGATCATCAATACAAAATCAGGGATGTGCCAAGAAAACTGTGGCTACTGCTCACAATCTTCTGTTTCTGAAGCACCGATTGAAAAATACCGGATGATGACGAAAGAACAAATTATCGCTGGAGCAGAACGTGCGATTCAAAACAACGCAGGAACATATTGTATCGTCGCAAGTGGCCGCGGTCCCCAACGACGTGAACTCGAAACAGTCGTCGAATCGGTAAAAGAAATTAAAGAAAAACATGAAGACTTAACGATTTGTGCTTGTCTCGGTATTTTAAAGCCCGAACAAGCGAAACAATTAAAAGAAGCTGGGGTTGACCGTTATAACCATAACTTAAATACATCGAAAGAACATCACCCAAACATTACGACGTCTCATACGTATGATGATCGTGTAACAACCGTAAACTACGCAAAAGAAGCAGGGATTTCTCCTTGTTCGGGCGTCATTGTCGGAATGGGCGAAACACATGAAGATGTAGTGAATATGGCACGTAGCTTACATGCATTAGATGCTGATTCTATCCCTGTCAACTTTTTAAATGCGATCGACGGAACACCTCTTGAAGGGCTCGATGAATTGAATCCGATGTACAACTTAAAAGTACTTTCACTTTTCCGATTCATTAACCCGACAAAAGAAATCCGCGTTTCGGGTGGACGTGAAGTCAATTTACGTAGCTTGCAACCGATGAGCTTGTATCCAGCAAATGCGATTTTCGTCGGCGATTATTTAACGACAGCTGGACAAGAAAACAATTCAGACATTCAAATGATCAAAGACCTCGGTTTTGAAATTGACCGTACCCCATTTGAACCGCGTGAAACGACTGCAAATACAAGTTGTTGTTCACACGAATAATAATAGAATACTCCCAAACACTCGATATTTTCATTCGAAAAGACGACTTCCTCTCCCAAGAAGTCGTCTTTCTTTTTAAATGAATGTAAAAGATAATGGAAATAACCGCGCAAGAACATATAAACTCATCACTAATACAAACAGGATGAAGATAAAAAGACCGTCTCGTTTCGTATAAGTCGTTTCATAATAATACGTCCGGCTTTTTCCCATATGATATTGCTTCGACTCCATCGCTACAGCGATCCGCTGCGCGCGACGAATACTTTGCGCAAACAATGGCACCGTATATTGCTCGAGCCGCTCACCGACACCTCGCCACCCTTTAGAAAATTGAATGCCTCGAATCATCAGCGCATTCCGTCGTGCATGAAACTCTTCAACGATAATTGGCAATAAGCGAATCGATGCAATGAAACTGTACGCATATTTCGAAGGCAATTTAAACTGCTGCATGAGCGAATATGCCAGTAACATCGGATTCGTCGTCACAAGTAAAAATAAACTGAGCGCTGAAAAAGCTAACGTTTTTAACGCTAGTAATATTCCTTGGCGAACACTTTCTTCAGACACTTTAAAAATGAGCCATTGCCAATACACCGTTTCGCCTCTACCGAACAATGTCATCGTAACAAATGTAGAAAAGGCCGAAATGATTGCTGGAAGCGATAATAAACCGATTTTATACGTCGCTAGACCGGTCACAAAAAACAACAGTGTCGTATAGACGACTGCTTGATAAAGAGCAAATGTCGGATTCCAATTCACGAGCGCGATAATGAGTAACACGAAGACGACGAAAAACTTAGCGCCTGCATTGACGTCATGTAACCAATTTCTCTTCTCTGGAAGGAGCCACTCAATCATGTCGGATCACCTCGACTAACTCGCCTTGATCGATGCGCCACGTCGTCGTCGCAAAGTACCGGACGATATTCAAGTCATGTGTCACCATGATGATCGTATGACCTCGTTGGCGCATTTTCTCAAGTTCTTCTAATAGACGGAACGTATTGTAAGCGTCTTGACCGAATGTCGGTTCATCGAGTAATAATATGGTCGCCTCTGTCGTTAATGCGGTCGCGACACTGAGCCGTCTTTTTTGTCCAGTTGACAATTGAAACGGATGACGCTCATCACCGACATCTAATCGTAACGCAGGCAAAATGTCGCGGACGAATGTTTCGACCTCTTCGTCAGAGGCTCCTCGCAACTTGAGACCGAGAGCGACTTCCTCATAAATCGTGTTCGTCACAAATTGAAGTTCTGGATTTTGAAAAACGAGCGTTAATTCTTTCGGAACCACTCGATGTTTCGCTTTTTTTGCTCCTTGAATCGTTCGTCCATTTACTTCATACGTCCCACTCGTCTCTAACAACTGCATGAGCGCAAGAAGCAAGGTACTTTTTCCTGCACCATTATCACCGATAATCGTGATCCATTCTCCTTCAGTCACTGTCGCTTGCGGAACGTATAACTTTTCTTCTTCCCCGCGAAATGCGCGAAAATCTTCCAATAAGACGAGTGGCTTTCCGATTACTTGTTCTCGTTGTTCGAACAACATCTCGTATGAAGAGCTGTCGACGTATTGCTCCCATACTCCTGGATACCATATCCCATCATCGATTAACGTTTGACGATACTCGGTAAAAATATACTCGGGTGGGCCACTTGCCACAATTTCTCCTTCATGATTCAATAAAACGACGCGATCGACAAAATCTTCGAGTAAGTCAATTTTATGTTCAACAATGATCACTGTCTGATCATGCGTCAGTCGCTTCACTGTGTCCCAAATTTGTTCTGTTCCTTCTGGGTCGAGTAAAGCAGATGGTTCATCGAGAAATAACACGTCCGGCTCTAACAATAAAACAGAAGCGAGCGCGAGCCGCTGTTTCATCCCTTGGGATAAATCTTCAATCAATGTATGCGGGTCGTCTAACGTTAATCCGACGAGCGCTAAAATATGGGCAATTTTTTCATCCATCTCTTCTCGCGAAACTTGTAAGTTTTCTAAAACGAAAGCGAGCTCTTCATCGACAAAAGGCATCGCAAATTGTGTATCCGGATCTTGAAAGACATACCCCCACGACGCTGGTAGTTGCGCATCATCATAAACGATCGGTACTTCTGTTATCTTCGGAATAATGCCACTTAACACTTGAAGCAAGGTCGATTTCCCACTCCCACTCGGACCGAGTAACAACACTTTTTCCCCTCGAGAAATAGTAAAGGAGAGATCCCGAAATAATAGGGAGTCCTCTCCTGGAAATTTCAATCGAAGGTTTTGTACGTAATACATAAAAAACCTCCTATCTTAACTGATCGTATTCACTTTTATCGACAGGACGTAATGAATTTGTAACGCCTGTACGCTCCAATGCTTTCACGATGTAGTAAGCAAATACTCCTGTGAAGACGAATGCACTAATCGCACGTAAACTATATTTCACAAATAATGCCCACGGCTCGTAAGCAATATAACCGTACACAACGTCTAATGCAAATCCTGCAACGAGTGAACCGATTCCTGCAAGGCCGGCAACAACCATATCAAAACGACGATAAGCAAATAACATGAAAATAAGTTCTGCGCCAAGCCCTTGTACAAACCCGTATAAAAGCGTCTGTAAACCGTGGCCCATCAATGCGGATAAACTTGCAGCTGCAACACTTGCGAGTAAAGCAACACCTCGCTTACGAAGTAATAAAAAAGCAAAAGGCCCTACCATAAACCACATGCCGTAAATCAATTGTTTACCGACTGGTAAAAACCCGCCGACGACTCCGTACAAGCTATCCCAAAAACGCATAATAATTCCGAATACGACACCGAGCATAATCGTCACTAATATATCCGTAAACGTTAATTGTTGTTTCATCTCTCTTCCTCCTTTTTTCCAATAAAAAAACTGCCTTTTGCTCAGCGCAAAAAGACAGTCGTCCCCCGTAAAAGTCTCTACGCTAGCATTACCTAGATCAGATTGACGGTTCGTCGATTGACGTCTCAGCAAAAAGCACCCGTTTTCTTATATTCGTTTCATCTATTATAACAAATGTGTCGAAAGTTTGAAAGTCACCAAAATAAAAAGAAAAAAGCCGACAATTACCGAAGTAACTGTCGACATTTTTTATTATTCTGGTTTCGTTGCAAGTTTTAAAGCTTTCGCTGTTGAGAAGTGAACTTCATCGAATAACTCTTGGTTATCGACGAGTGATTCACCGTATGATGGAATCATTTCTTTAATACGTGGTTCCCATTCATCCATATGTTGTGGGAAACAACGTTCAACAACATCTAACATCGCTTTTACAGATGTTGACGCACCTGGTGATGCTCCGAGTAATGCAGCAATCGTGCCGTCTGCTGACGTAATAATTTCAGTACCGAACTGAAGTTTACCTTTTTCAGTTTCAGTATCTTTAATGACTTGTACACGTTGACCTGCAATGACGAGATCCCAGTCGTCACCATTTGCTGTCGGGATAAATTCGCGTAACTGTTCGATACGCTCTTCTTTTGATTGAAGTAATTGTTCCACTAAATATTTTGTCAGTGGAATATTTTTCGCACCTGATGCAAGCATTGTGAAGACGTTATTTGGCTTCACTGAACCGAGTAAGTCTAAGTTTGAACCTGTTTTTAAGAACTTCGGTGAAAATCCTGCGAATGGTCCGAAAAGTAATGTACGTTCGTTATCGATATAACGTGTATCTAAGTGTGGAACAGACATCGGTGGTGCACCGACTTTTGCTTTTCCGTACACTTTCGCATGGTGTTGTTCTACAACTTCTGGGTTGCGGCATACTAAGAAGACACCACTTACAGGGAATCCTCCAATTTGTTTACTTTCAGGAATGTTCGTTTTCTGAAGTAATGGTAAGCTTCCGCCTCCACCACCGATGAAAATGAACTTCGCTTTACGGTATTCGAGTTTACCATCTTTTGATACAACTTTTACTTCCCAAAGTCCATCCGATGTACGTTTAATATCTTTTACTTCGTGGTTATACTCAACGTTTACACCGTCTGCTTGTTCTAAATGGCCGAACAACTTACGTGTAAGTTCTCCGAAGTTTACGTCTGTACCGTAGTCAACTTTTGTAGCTGCCATCGGTTCTGTTTGCACTTTGCCTTCCATCATTAAAGGCATCCACTCACGTAATGTTTCCATATCTTCCGCATATTCCATACCTTCGAACAAAGGATTTTTTGAAAGAACTTCGAAACGTTTACGTAAGAAGTTTACATTCGCTTCTCCTTCAACGAAGCTAATATGAGGTAATGGCATGATGAACTCTTGTGGGTCTTGAATTAAATCTTTTTCCACAAG
>JASLGI010000225.1 GCA_030149685.1 Bacillaceae bacterium
GCAATGGGAGGAGACCACGCACCAAAAGCACAAGTACAAGGAGCACTCCTCCGATTAAAAGAAAATAAAGATCTCCGTATTCAGTTATATGGAGATCGAGCGAAAATTTTACCCGTTCTCGATGGCGAAATGATCGATGACGACCGGTTACAAATTATTCATTGTACAGAAGTCGTAACAGGAGAAGACGAACCGGTACGAGCTGTACGAAAGAAAAAAGATTCTTCGATGGTTCGAGCGGCCGAAGCCGTTCGCAAAGGAGAGGCAGATGCTTGTGTGTCTGCAGGAAATACAGGAGCGTTAATGGCTGCAGGGTTATTCGTTACGGGTCGAATTAAAGGAATTCATCGCCCAGCGCTTGCTCCGGTTATGCCGACGATGGACGGAAAAGGCTTTTTAATGCTCGATGTCGGTGCGAATGCTGATAGTAAACCAGAACATTTATTACAGTTTGCGATTATGGGAAGTATTTATGCAGAAAAAGTACGTGGCATTAAACGTCCGACAGTCGGTTTATTAAATATCGGAACCGAAGAAGGTAAAGGAAATGAATTGACGAAAGAAGCGTATGCTTTACTAAAAGATGCGCCGATTCATTTTATCGGAAATGTTGAATCACGCGATTTATTAGACGGTGTCGCAGATGTTGTCGTTACTGACGGTTATACAGGAAATATGGTGTTAAAAACATTAGAAGGAACAGCTCTTCATATTTTATCGATGTTAAAAGACGTTTTTATGTCTTCAGCGAAAACGAAAATTGGTGCGTTGCTCGTAAAAAACGACTTGAAAAAAGCAGCAGGAGGACTCGATTATAAAGAACATGGTGGTGCCGGTCTTTTCGGGTTGCGTGGACCTGTCATTAAAGCGCACGGCTCTTCAGATGAGCAGGCGATGTTCAATGCGATTCGTCAAGCAGAAACGATGGTAAAAGAAGGAGTCGTTTCATTGATAGAAGAAACTATTCGAAAGGAAGAATCTGAATGAAAATAGCATTTTTGTTTCCAGGACAAGGTGCACAAAAAGTAGGGATGGGCAGTAGTTTTCCTGAAATAGATGAATATTTGGCACTTGCTGATCGTACATTATCATTTTCTTTACGTGAACGAATGTTTGAAGGCCCTCAAGAAGTATTAACAGAAACGTATCATGCGCAACCAGCTTTACTAACAGTAGGTGCAGTAATTGCTGATAAACTGATGCAAGAAGGGATTACTCCCGACTTCGTAGCAGGCCATAGCTTAGGAGAATATACAGCACTCGTAGCAAGCGGTGGATTGTCTTATGAAGATGGCGTCCAAACCGTTTATGAGCGTGGGCGTCATATGACAGAGGCTGTACCGAAAGGTCAAGGGGCGATGGCAGCTGTAATCGGCGGAGAACGATCAATGATTGAAGAAGTTACTGCTCAAATTACGTCTGAAGGTTATATTGTTCAACCAGCGAATATGAATTCACCTGGTCAAATCGTTATTTCTGGCACAAAAGAAGGAATTGCTCGCGCGCAAGAAGTATTGCCAACACGAGGTGCTCGACGGGTCATTCCATTAGATGTGAGCGGCCCTTTTCATTCAGATTTGATGAAAGATGCAGCAAATAGTTTACAACAAACGTTCGAAAAGATGACTTGGCATCCTCTACGTGTGCCTCTTGTGAAAAATATTGATGCATCGCTTTCTTCATCTGTTGAAGAAGTGCGAGAAGGTTTGATTGAGCAGCTTTATTCACCTGTAGAATGGGAGCGCTCAATGCAAACATTGCTTGATGAGGGCGTTACTCACTTCATTGAATGTGGTCCGGGACGCGTATTAAAAGGACTCATGCGCAAAATTGATCGAAAAGCGGTCGTTTATACGATTGAGGATGAAACGTCATTTCAAGAAGTCATTCAACAATTGAAGGGGGAAGAAGAATGAAACGTTTTGAAGGAAAGGTAGCAATCATTACAGGGGCATCGCGAGGAATTGGCCGAGCGATTGCTGAAGAACTTGCAAAAGGTGGCGCAAATGTCGTTGTGAACTATAGCGGCAATGAAGAAAAGGCAAAAGAAGTCGTTCAATTTGTCCAAGATACATATGGTGTAGAAGCGATGAGTTATCGTGCAGACGTATCAAATGCAGAAGAAGTAGAGGCAATGGTAAAAGCGACGAAAGAAATGTTCGGAGCGATTGATTTTCTCGTCAACAACGCAGGAATTACACGCGACATGTTACTCATGCGTTTAAAAGAAGAAGATTGGGACGACGTATTACGTATTAATTTAAAAGGTGCCTTTTTGACGACGAAAGCGGTGACGCGTACGATGATGCGTCAACGCGCAGGGCGTATCGTCAATATCGCTTCTGTCGTAGGAATAATGGGGAATGCTGGACAAGCAAACTATGCCGCTGCGAAAGCAGGCCTTATCGGACTAACGAAATCTGCAGCAAGAGAGCTCGCAAGCCGCAATATTCAAGTGAATGCTGTCGCACCAGGGTTTATCGAAACAGATATGACCGATGTGTTAACAGACGAACAGAAAGAAGCGATGCTCCAAGTCATTCCGATGCAACAGTTAGGACAACCAGAAGATGTTGCAAAAGCAGTGGCCTTTTTATTGTCCGATGACGCTCGTTATATTACAGGACAAACGCTTCATATTGACGGCGGAATGGTCATGTAATAGTTGCTATTTCATTTATTTTTGATTACTCTCTTATAAGGAGGTGAAAAAGTATGACAACGTTCGAACGCGTATCAAAAGTAGTAGTTGATCGTCTCGGTGTAGAAGAAAGTGATGTAACAGAAGACGCTTCATTCCGTGATGATTTAGATGCAGACTCATTAGACGTTGTTGAACTCGTAATGGAACTTGAAGAAGAGTTTGACACAGAAATTTCTGATGAAGATGCAGAGCAGATCGTCACTGTAGGTGATGCTGTAAAATACATCGAAGAAAACTTACAATAATGTATACATTAAGTGAGGGATAATCGTAATAAAGCGCAAATTTCGCTGCTTTTACGAGTGTCCCTTTCTTTTTTTGCAACGAGACGTAGAACGATGTAAAATAAAACAGATAATAGTTTTAGAAAGGAAGAACGACATGCGCTCACGTAAAAAACAAGAAACGCGCAAATCGCGTAGTTCATTACCGGAGGAAAAGCAACAAATGTTTCAACAGCTTCAACAGAAGTTAAATATCCATTTTTCAAATCAAACATTACTGTATACAGCATTCACTCATTCATCATATGTCAATGAACATCGGGGAAGATTGTTTTCAGATAACGAACGACTCGAGTTTTTAGGAGACGCTGTTTTAGAGTTAGGTGTTTCTGAATATTTATATGAACATAAACCAGATATGAGTGAAGGAGAATTGACGAAATTGCGTGCAGCAATCGTCTGTGAGCCATCGCTCGTTTTATTTTCCACAGAGCTGAATTTCGGTCATTATATTTTACTTGGCAAAGGAGAAGAATTAACAGGAGGACGAGAGCGACCCGCTTTACTTGCAGATGTTTTTGAAGCGTTTATAGGAGCTCTCTATATTGACCAAGGCATGCCGGAAGTTATTCAGTTTTTACAAAGCTTCGTTTTTCCGAAAATAGCAGACGGTACTTTTTCGCATGTGATGGATTATAAAAGTCAGTTACAAGAAATTGTTCAACAAAAAAATGAAGGAACGCTTCATTATGAAATTATCGATGAACAAGGTCCAGCCCATGCGAAAAAGTTTGTAACGATCGTTCGAATCGGAGAGAACGTTTTAGGAGAAGGAATAGGACGTTCTAAAAAGGAAGCAGAGCAAGAAGCAGCTCGTCGAGCGATTCAACAGATGGACATGCGCAAAAAGGAGCGATAACGATGTTTTTAAAAAGAATTGAAATTCAAGGGTTTAAATCGTTCCCCGACCGTACCGTAATAGATTTCGTTCCAGGTGTAACTGCAGTTGTCGGACCGAACGGGAGTGGGAAAAGTAATATTATCGATGCGATTCGTTGGGTACTCGGCGAACAATCAGCGAAATCGTTACGTGGAGCGAAGATGGAAGATATTATTTTTTCAGGGAGTGAAACACGTCGCCGTTCGAATCGAGCTGAAGTAAAATTAGTGTTAGATAATAGTAGCGGTTTATTTCCATTACAATTTACTGAAATTGAAGTCGCTCGTTCATTGTACCGTTCAGGAGATAGTGAATATTCTTTAAATGGCGAAACATGTCGATTAAAAGATATTCAAGATGCCTTTTTAGACTCGGGCTTAGGGAAGTCAGGATTTTCAATTATTTCTCAAGGGCGTGTCGATGAAATTTTAAACAGTCCGCCTGAAAAGCGTCGATTGATTTTTGATGAAGCAGCGGGTGTTTTAAAATATAAAACGAGAAAGCTCGATGCAGAAAAAAAGTTAGAAAATACGGAAGAACATTTAGATCGTGTTCTTGATATTTTAACAGAATTAGATAGTCGAGTAGGACCTTTAGAAGAACAAGCAACACGAGCGAAAAAAGCAAAAGTGCTCGACGATCACATTCGTACGAAAGATCGAGAGCTTTTAACATATGAGGCATTACAACTTCATCAAGTGTTAGAAGAACTCCGTAAGAAAGAAGCAGTATGGAAAGAAGCTCATGCTGAAAAATTACATGCGCTTGCGACACTTGAGCGAGAAGTTCAAGAAATGGAAAAGAAAAAAGAAACATTGGAACAAGAACGTACAGCATTGTATGACCGTCACGTAGAAGCGAAAACAAAATTAGAGCGTTGGGAAGGGCAAAAGCTCGTTCGAATTGAAAAAAAGCAACGTTTTGAAGAAGAGATGTCACGCATCGAGGAACAACTGCGCAGTGTTCAAGCATTACACGATGAGCATTTAGAGAAAGTAAAAGAAAAAGAAGCGGTTGTTAAAGAGTTACGTACTCAACATGCAGCGATTGCTGCTGAAATGGATGTCCTTCGAGCGTCGATTCATGAATCTGTTGAAGAGGTAGAAGCGCGTCTTGAGAAAGAACAAGTAGTATATATCGAAGCATTGAACGAAGAAGCGAACATTCGTCACCGAATGGAAGTATTAAAAGAACAATCAGCTCGTGATCGTGCATTAAGTGAAGAAACGAGTGGAGAAGGCCAATCATTAAAAGAAGCTTATGAACGCGCAAAACAAGAGTGGGAAGAAGCGAAAAAGCATGTAGCCACACTTCGTCAACAGTTGGAAGAAGTAGAAAAAACGACGGAACAAATAAAAGAAGAGGCTGATCAAAAAAAGGCGCAGTTTGATCGTCAACAGACGATATATCGTCAAGCACAGCAACAGATGTATGAGCTCGAACAGCGTCAGACGGTGCTTGCACGTTTACAAGAAGAAATGACCGGTTTTTATAGTGGTGTAAAAAATGTATTACAAGCATCAAATTTAACAGGAATCGAAGGAGCGATTGCTCAACTATTACATATTCCGTCAGAATATATGGATGCCTTTGATACAGCATTAGGAAACGCTTTACAACATATTGTCACTTTGACGACAAGCGATGCAAAGCGTGCGATACATCACTTGAAAAATAGTCGAGGAGGACGTGCGACATTTTTACCGCTCGATACGATTCGTCCACGAGTCATTCCAGGCTTGATTGTTCAACGTTTGTCGGAAACTCCAGGGTTTGTCGGAGTCGCAGCGGATCTTGCTCAATATGATGCGAAATACGATCATGTCGTTCGAAATTTACTCGGCGCAACGATCGTTGCAGAAAATTTAGATGATGCGACGAATATCGCTCAAATGATCCATCATAAATTCCGTGTCGTCACACTCGAAGGAGACGTCATTTACGCAGGTGGTTCATTATCCGGTGGACAGAAAAGGAACCGTTCAACCGTATTTAGTCAAAAGGTTGAATATGAAGAAGTAACGAAGCAACTCGATCATTATAAACGTTCTTTCGCTCAAGCAGAGGGGAAAATGGCACGAACGAAAGAAGAAGCAAATCGAGCGTATGAACAATATTTACAACGTCAAACACTTGTTGCGAAAGCGAAACAAGAAGTAGACGATCAAGAAAAAGTTTTCCAGCAAAAAGATTGGGATTACCGCTCTGTAGAAGCTCGTTGGAAAGCGTTTGAGATGCAACATGCTCAACGAGCGTTAACGATGGAACAATCGAATGAAACATTAAAAGAACTCGCGACAAAACATGAAAAGACATTAGAAAAAGTAGACAAAACGAAGCAAACAATCGCCGCTTTAGAGTTGCGTATTCAAGACGGTCGAAAAGAAGAAAAAGTGATGGAACAACAACATCAAGCATTGCGCGAACGTCAAGTAACAATCAATGAACAGTTGCGTTACGAAGAAGAATTGTTAGTTGCAGAAAAAGAAGCGTTACAACGTGAAGCAACTCGCAGCAACGAATTAAAAGAAGAACGTCGTCTACTAGAAAAAGAAGAAGGTCTGACACATAGTGAAGAAGAAATTGCTCAAGCGATTCATCATTGGCAAGGGCGCATCACTACTCAAGAACACCGTATGGAAGAAATTACGCAACAACTTGCTCAATTAACTGAAGTCTTACAAAAAGAAAGTGTACGCCTCAAAGAAGAAAAAGAGCTCCATGAAAAAGAACGAAATGTTTATCAACGACTGGAGATTGAACGATCAAAAAGAGAAACAACTTTCCAGCATACGATGCAGCAGTTAAAAGCTAAATACGGGACAGAGCAATTAGAAGAACCTGCTAAAGATTTTGATGAACAAAAAGTACGCGAACAATTACACGAGTTACGCGGCGAAAGAAAATTGCTTGGGGAAGTCAATCCATTGGCGATTGAAGAATATGAAGAAGTGAAAGAACGTCATCAGTTTTTAACAGAACAACGCAATGATTTGCTCGAAGCAAAAGGTACTTTGCTCGAGGCAATGGATGAGATGGATGAAGAGATGACGGAACGTTTCGATGTGACATTCCGTGCGATCCGTCACCAGTTCCAAATCGTTTTCCAACAAATGTTTGGTGGAGGAGAAGCAGACCTCATTTTAACAAATCCAGACGACTTACTGACGACAGGTGTCGATATTATTGCACGACCTCCAGGAAAAAAACTACAAAACTTACGCCTTTTATCTGGAGGAGAGCGAGCATTAACAGCGATTACATTGCTGTTTGCCATGATCGATGTTCGCCCTGTTCCTTTCTGTATTTTAGACGAAGTAGAAGCAGCTCTTGATGAAGCGAATGTCACTCGTTATAGTAATTATTTGAAGACATATGCAAAAGACATTCAGTTCATCGTTATTACACATAGAAAAGGAACGATGGAAGGTGCAGATGTTTTATATGGAGTAACGATGCAAGAGTCAGGTGTATCGACTTTACTCTCTGTACAATTATCTGAAGTAGAAGAACAGTTGAAATAATTAGGAGGAAAAACGATGTCATTTTTCAAACGATTGAAAGAGACTTTTTTAGGAAAGTCAGAAGAAGAAGAGAAAAAAGATGAAGTTGTAGACGAAGTAGAAGAGAGTGAGGAAGTTTCAGAAGAAGCGCCAGATGTAGAGGGTGATTTGAAAGAAGCTCCTGTACAAGAAGATTTAGCGACGGAAGAAGTAAAAGAAGAGATTGAGAAAGAGATAAAAGAAGAGATAGAAGAGATGGAAGAAGCTTCAGACGACGAAGAAAACCTCCCGGTAGAAGTCGCGGAAACGGAAGACGCAACGTCAGAGCTTTCACTTTTCGGTAAATTCAAACGCGGTTTAGCGAAGACACGCGATAGTTTTACTTCGAAGATTAATGATCTCGTTGCAAACTTCCGAGAAGTCGATGAAGAATTTTTCGAAGAATTAGAAGAAGTATTGCTTCAAGCAGACGTAGGTGTCGAAACAGTCATGGAGCTCGTAGATGAACTAAAAATGGAAGTAAAGCGTCAAAATATTAAAGATACATCAGGTATGCAGTCTCTTATTTCTGAAAAACTCGTTGAGATTTATAATGAGGCAGGAGAAGAAGAGGAAGATATGACGCTCAATCTTCAAGATGGGGAAATGACTGTTATTTTAATGGTTGGAGTTAACGGAGTTGGTAAGACAACGACGATCGGTAAGTTAACGAAACGTCTCCAAAACGAAGGGAAATCTGTTATGCTCGCAGCGGGAGATACATTCCGAGCGGGTGCGATTGAACAACTCGTCGTTTGGGGAGAACGTAATAACGTAGAAGTTATTCGTCAAGCAGAAGGTTCAGACCCAGCCGCTGTCATGTATGACGCTGTTCAAGCAGCGAAAAAACGCGATGTCGATGTGTTAATTTGTGATACGGCAGGACGTTTACAAAACAAAGTAAACTTGATGAAAGAGCTGGAAAAAATTCACCGTGTCATTAGCCGCGAAATTCCAGGGGCGCCTCATGAAGTGTTGCTCGCTCTTGATGCAACGACAGGCCAAAATGCATTGCGTCAAGCGGAGACATTCAAAGAAGCGACAAATGTGACAGGTATCGTGTTAACAAAGCTCGACGGAACAGCAAAAGGTGGAATTGTTTTAGCGATCCGTAATAAGTTAAACATTCCAGTGAAATATGTAGGTCTAGGAGAAGGTATTGATGACTTACAGCCGTTTGACCCAGACAAATACGTTTACGGATTATTTGCAGATGGGCTTGAAATGGAATTAAAACAAGCGGAAGACAAGTGAATTTACTTGACACTATGAAAAGTTCATCATACGATGACAACAACGATTAGAGGGAGGGACATTCATGTTAGAGAAAACGACGAGAATTAACTTCCTCTATGATTTTTATCAATCGCTATTGACAGATAAACAGCGTGCTTATATGCGCGCATATTATTTAGAGGATTTATCACTCGGTGAAATTGCTGATATTCATGACGTTTCGCGTCAAGCGATTTATGATAATGTGAAACGAACTGAAAAAATGTTAGAAGAATATGAGTCGAAATTACAATTATTTGAGCGCTTTGAACGCCGAATGGCAGCCATTCAATCGATGGAAGAAGCTTTAGAAAAGAAAGATTATAAAGAGTTAGAAGAAGTTTTAAAGACGCTTAAACGACAAGAATAGGAGGATTCCTCACATGGCATTTGAAGGATTAGCCGAACGACTGCAAGAAACGATGAAGAAAATTACCGGTAAAGGTAAAGTTAGTGAAGCAGACGTTAAAGAAATGATGCGTGAAGTACGATTTGCACTTATTGAAGCAGACGTTAACTTAAAAGTAGTGAAAAACTTCGTGAAAACAGTGAGTGAACGAGCTGTAGGAATCGAAGTAATGGAAAGTTTAACACCAGGACAACAAGTAGTAAAAGTAGTAAAAGAAGAACTAACGGAATTGATGGGTGGAGAAGAAACGCCGATCCAATTCGCTCGCAAAGCGCCGACAGTGATTATGATGGTCGGTTTACAAGGGGCAGGTAAGACGACGACGACAGGGAAAGTGGCGACACTTTTACGTAAAAAGCATAATAAAAAACCGATGCTCGTCGCAGCGGATATTTACCGCCCTGCAGCGATCGATCAACTTCAAACATTAGGTAAACAGTTGACGATGCCTGTATTTTCTCTCGGTGATCAAGTGTCACCAGTAGAAATTACACGTCAAGCGCTTGAACAAGCAAAAGAAGAACATAATGATGTCGTAATTATTGACACTGCAGGTCGATTACACGTCGATGAAGAGTTAATGCAAGAGTTAAAAGACATTAAAGAGCTTGCCCAACCGGATGAAATTTTACTCGTAGTAGACTCGATGACAGGACAAGACGCTGTCAACGTCGCTAAGAGCTTTGATGACGCACTAGGTATAACTGGTGTCGTCTTAACGAAACTCGACGGAGACACGCGAGGAGGGGCTGCATTATCGATTCGTGCAGTGACAGAGAAACCGATCAAGTTTATCGGTATGGGCGAGAAGATGGATGCACTCGATGCTTTCCATCCTGAACGAATGGCTTCACGTATTCTCGGTATGGGCGATGTGCTCAGTTTAATTGAAAAAGCCCAAGAAACTGTTGATGAAGACCGTGCAAAAGAAATGGAAGAGAAATTACGTAACCAAACGTTCACACTTGATGATTTTTTAGAGCAACTTGATCAAGTGAAAAAGATGGGGCCTCTCGATGAACTCCTCGGAATGATTCCAGGATTCAATAAAATGAAGGGTATGGAAAATATCCAAGTAGATGAAGGCCAAATGGGACAAATCGAAGCGATTATTAAATCGATGACACCGGAAGAACGCGCAACACCAGAGATGATGAATGCGAGTCGCAGAAAAAGGGTGGCTAAAGGTTCTGGAACATCCCTTCAACAAGTGAACCGTTTATTAAAACAGTTTGCGGAAATGAAAAAAATGATGAAGAAAATGACGGGTATGCAAAAAGGAAAAAAGAAGATGAATTTCCCGAATTTCGACTCATTTTTTAAATAATTTTTAAGGTGTTAAGAGAAAAGCCTTTACAAACAAAATAAAAGCTGATAACATACTAAATTGTGTGAAACTATTCGGAGGTGTAATAACATGTCAGTTAAAATTCGTTTAAAACGTATGGGTGCTAAAAAGAATCCTTTCTACCGTATCGTAGTAGCAGATTCACGTACAGCATTAACGAGCCGTCCAATCGAGACGATCGGAACATACAACCCATTAACGCAACCATCAGAAGTTAAAATTGATGAAGAGCTTGCATTAAAATGGTTAAATAACGGTGCGAAACCGTCAGATACAGTTCATAAACTTTTATCAGACAAAGGCATCATGAAAACATACCATGAATCAAAAAACAAATAATTTAAGCGTGAATGCTTAAATCACAAAAAAGCAGAATAGCTCTTGGCTATTCTGCTTTTTGTATGAACAATATTGAAAGAGGTGGCAACATGCATTGGTTAGAAGTAGGACAAATTGTTAATACACACGGAATTAAAGGAGAAGTGCGTGTGATGAGTCAAACAGATTTTCCAGAGGAACGATTTCAGCCGGGGTCTGTTTTATACGTAGGTAAAAAAGGAGACGACTTAAAAGACGAATTAATTGTTCGAAGTGGTCGTCCTCACAAAAACTTTTGGCTCGTAGCATTTGAAGGGTATCCGATGATCAACGATGTCGAACATTTTAAAAAACATACGTTGTACATTCATAAAGATCAAGTAGAACCTATTGAACAAGAAGGTGTCTATTATCACCATGATATTTTAAATTGCACGGTCGTTTCACTAGAAGGTGAAGAAGTTGGAGTCATTAGTGATATTTTTGAAACAGGTGCAAATGACGTTTGGGAAGTAAAAGATGCTAAAGGTAAAAAACATTACTTGCCTGTCATTCGAGATGTCATCAAAGAAGTCGATGTTCAGGAAAAAGTTATTACAATTGACGTCTTAGAAGGGTTGTTATCATAAATGAAAATCAACGTACTGACATTGTTTCCAGAGATGTTTGAAGGGGTGTTCAATACGTCGATGATGAAACGTGCACAAGAAGAATCAGCTGTTAATTTTTCAGTAGTTGATTTCCGCGAATATTCGACGAATAAACATCGAAAAGTTGATGACTATCCGTATGGAGGGGGCGCAGGTATGGTGTTAAAACCTGAACCTCTATTTGAAGCGGTAGAAGATGTAACGAAGCAAGCAGAAAAACGTCCGCGAGTTCTTTTGATGTGTCCCCAAGGTGAACGATTCACGCAAGAAAAAGCAGAAGAGTTAGCACAAGAAGAAGAGCTTGTTTTCATTTGTGGCCATTATGAAGGCTATGATGAACGTATCCGAGAACATCTTGTGACGGATGAATTGTCGATCGGTGATTTCGTTTTAACAGGCGGAGAGCTTGCGGCAATGACGATGATTGATTCGATTGTGCGTTTATTACCAAATGTATTAGGAAATGATGCATCGCCGAAAGAAGACTCTTTTTCTACCGGTTTATTAGAACATCCGCAATATACACGTCCAGCTTCCTACAAAGGCTACGACGTTCCTAAAGTATTGTTATCAGGAGATCATGCAAAAATAGAAGCTTGGAGAAAGAAAGAATCTCTCCGCCGCACGTATTTACGACGTCCAGATTTACTAAAAGATTATCCATTGACAGAACAGGAACAAAACTGGTTAAAAGAGATTGAACAAGAAGAAAAAAACAGTTGAAACTAAAGAAGGCTTATGATATAGTTTAACACGTGCGAAAAGCACCGAAATGACGGGTGTTCCGCTGCCATGGATTCATTGCAAGAGCATCTAGGACAAGGAGAGAATAAATATAATGACAAACATTATTGATGAATTAACAAAAGAACAATTACGTTCAGATATTCCGAAATTCCGCGCAGGAGACGCAGTTCGTCTTCACGTGAAAATCGTTGAAGGAGATCGCGAACGTATTCAAATTTTCGAAGGTGTTGTAATCCGCCGTCGTGGTCAAGGAATTAGCGAAACTTTCACAGTTCGTAAAATTTCTAACGGTGTAGGTGTAGAGCGTACATTCCCTGTACACTCACCAAAACTTGCTGAAATTGAAGTAACACGTCGTGGTAAAGTACGTCGTTCGAAATTATACTACTTACGTGATCGTCAAGGTAAATCAGCACGTATTAAAGAAAGCTCACGCGAAGAATAAAATTGAGAAAAGGAGACCTTGTGCAAGGTCTCCTTTCTTTGTATCATACGTTCATAAGTAAAAATAATCGCAACTATGACGTATTCAAGTTACAATAATAATTAATTGCTCGAATTTGGGGAGGTCGAATGATGTCAGAACATACAGAAGAAAAGAAAGCAGAGAAAAATGAATGGATGGAATGGCTAAAAGCAATATTAATTGCCGTCGTCATTGCTGCCATCGTTCGGATTTTTATGTTTTCAGCTATTATGGTTGACGGTATCTCTATGATGCCAACTTTAGAAGATGGCGATAAAATGATTGCCAATAAAATTAGTTACACGATAGGTGAACCAAAACGATTTGATATTATCGTATTTAATGCCAATCCTGAAGAGAAATATATTAAACGTGTAATCGGATTGCCTGGAGATAAGGTAGAGTATCGAGATGATGTGCTTTACATTAATGGAGAAGCGCAAGATGAACCGTATTTAGAACAATTAAAAGCAACAACAGAAGGTACATTGACAGGTGACTTCACACTAGAAGAAATGACTGGGGAACAAACGATTCCTGAAGGTTATTTATTCGTTATGGGAGATAATCGTCGCAATAGTACGGATTCCCGTCATATCGGATTAATTCCATATGAAGAAGTTATCGGAAAAACGAACTTTATTTATTGGCCAATTGACAATGGTGGCCGCGTTCAGTAATAAAGAACAGAACAAAGAGGTGGCAACATGACAATTCAATGGTTTCCAGGACATATGGCAAAGGCGCGTCGCCAAGTAACTGAGCAACTTTCACTCGTTGATATTATTTTTGAATTAGCCGATGCGCGTTTACCAGAGTCTTCTCGAAATCCGATGCTTGATGAGATTATTCAAGCGAAGCCGAGACTACTCATTTTAACAAAGTCCGATTTGGCAGACCCAAATATGACCGCGCGTTGGATTGAATATTATGAATCAAAAGGGCAACCAGCGATTGCTGTCGATTCATTCAAACGACAAAACATGAAAAAAATCGTTAAAAAAGCTGAGGAAATTTTACACGACTCTCGAGAAAAGATGCGAGCAAAAGGTGTGAAACCTCGAGCGATTCGAGCGATGATCGTCGGCGTACCAAACGTCGGAAAATCAACACTCATCAATCAGTTAGCTAACCGAAAAGTTGCGCGAACAGGTGGCACACCAGGAGTAACGAAAGCACAACAATGGATACGAGTCGGTCGAGAAATCGAACTATTAGATACCCCTGGAATTTTATGGCCGAAGTTTGAAGATCAAACAATCGGACAAAAATTAGCATTAACAGGAGCAATTAAAGATCGTCTCCTCCATTTAGATGATATTGCTATATTTGCTTTACAATTTTTCCATACGTATTATCCAGGACGTATGGAAGAGTTGTACAAATGTCCATGGTCTGAAAACGTTGTAGAAATATTTGATGCTATTGGACATCGTCGTCAGTTAAAAGAGAGCGATGGTGACATTGATTATGATGCAGTTGCTCATGCGATTGTACAAGATGTACGAAAAGGAAAGCTTGGTCGATATACGTTAGATCGTCCGATAGATGCATAAGATAATTTTTTGAATGAAAGCCCAGTATCCATTTATTGAAAAATAAGTGGTGCTGGGTTTTATTAGTTTTATGTCTTCTGTTTTAAAAAAATGGAACGTATCCATGAATTGCCGATACGAATACTCGTAAGTTTTAAATAAAGCACTATTTTTTTGAAAGAAGTACAGATCTCGTTATGAAAAAGATGAAAAAAATGAAAAGAAAACCGATAATAATAGAAAGTAGGTCAATTGAACGATGAAAGAGACAGTAAAAGAAATTGAAGAACGGTTAAAAACATATCCTTTTATAGAAGATGAATGGATTCGCTCACTTTATAATGATGAACGAAAAGGGGTTCAACGTGCACTCACTCAATGGAGACGTCGTGTGAAAAAAGAAGAAGAACGCCAACTTTCATATGAAAAACGGCATCAATTTGATCGTTCTTATGCACAGAACGAAACAAGCATAATTGCAGGAGTCGATGAAGCGGGAAGAGGTCCTTTGTTTGGCCCAGTAGTGACTGCGGCGGTCATACTACCGTTACATACAAGTTCTTTAGTTGATGTGAATGATTCCAAACAATTGTCTTTTGAAGAGCGAGAGCGGCTAGAAAAATTGATTAAAGAAGAAGCTGTTGCTTATTCCATTCATATACAAAGCGCTCGAACGATTGATGCGTTGAATATTTATCAAGCAACAAAACAGTCTATGCAACTGGCAGTTGAGCAATTAGCGATTAAACCGGATCTCGTATTGACTGATGCGATGAAGTTAGAGTTATCAATTCCTGTTGTAGATATTGTAAAAGGAGATGCTCAAAGTTTATCGATTGCCGCAGCATCTATATTAGCGAAAACAACTCGAGATCGCCTAATGCGTGAATATAGTGTAAAACATCCAGAGTACGGTTTTGAACGAAATGCAGGCTATGGAACGAAGGAACATTTAGAAGCGATTCAGCTCCATGGGATTTTGGAAGAACATCGCCGTACGTTTGAACCGATTCGTTCGCTAGTCAAATAAAGATAGGAGGATCTATATGCAACTTACATCACCGATTGCTACAAGCCGTCTTACACCATCGACAGTGAATCAGCCGAAAGTGATGAAAGAAGGACAGCTATTCCATGGAAGAATCGTTAAATTACATCCGAATCAAATGGCTGAAGTGAAAATAGGTAGTGAACGAATGCTCGCTCGTTTAGAAGTACCGATGAAAGCAGGAGATGCCCATTATTTCCAAGTAACTTCTGCTGCACCAGAGCTGAAGTTACGTGTCGTATCAGGGCCGATGGAAGGCAAACAACCGTTGGGGGAACGTGTACAAATGTTAATGACTGCCTTGAAGCTACCTCAGACGAAAGAAATGGAAGCTGTTTTACGCCAGTTGATTAAACAAGAAATACCGGCAACGAGAGAACAATTAATTGCTGCAGAAAAGCTCGTGCAAAAAGTACCTAAAAATCAATGGTTGCAAGCGACGAAGGTGATTCAACAAATGCTTTTGCATGATCGCCCTCTTACGCAAGATGTATTTCGAGCGCTCATGAGTGTATCAACGAAAGAATCGATGAATGCAAACTTACAGCAGTTAGCTCAAGCGATTATGAAGGATTCTTCTATTCCTTCTGAACAAAAAGCAATAATTTTACAAAAAGTTGATCAAATTCAACAGCCATTTCAACAAGTCGTAACGAAACAATTAGCTGCGCAGTTGATGCAACAAATGATGCATAGTCATCCTTCGTCATCTAAAACAGCTGCCCAACAATTGCTTCAAGCGATAGAGATGATTCCAGTAAAAAATCACCCAATAGAAATGCAACAGATATTGCAATCAATAGTTCAATCACCGAAAGGAGAACGATCTCCGAAAGTGCATCAGTTGCTTCAGCAGTTGATACAACAACCTCTACAGCCCGCTCCGATGAGGCAGAGTGAAGCGGTTGATTTACAAAAAGTTAATCAAACTTTACAACAACTAAGCGTTGATAAAGGTGGAATCCTTCGAGAGCTCGCTACACTCACCCAAATACCGTCTTTAAATGAATCAACGAAAACAGCGATACGCTCACTTATTCAACAAGTAATGACGGACCAATTACCGCTAAAAGAAGTAAAGCCAACACTTACTCGAATATTCGTTGAGCAAGCAACGCAACAACAAGTAACGAATCCAATGCAACAGACGACGACTGAACAGCGAGCAACTTTTATGCGATTGTTTCCACAGATCGAAGCTCTATTGCAACAGATGCAAATTCAACAGCCTGAACAAGTGCAACAATTAGAACGGCCATTGACTCAACAAGTAAATGGTCAATCTGTTCAAGTTGCCTTACAACAGATTATTCAACAACTCGGTTTTCATTTCGAACATCAATTAGCAACGAGTGACTCTTCAAAAGCGACGTTAATGGAAACGTTAAAGCCACAACTTGTACAACTTTTACAAGATCCAACAATTTCTCAACAAGTCCGTCAACAAGCGGAGTCCATGCTCGCACGTCTGAATGCACCAATTTTAAGTGCTGTAGAACAAAGTGGTCAACAACAATTGATGATGCAAGTACCTTTAGAGATGTTCGGCAAACGTTTAGATACAACATTGCATTGGGAAGGTCAAACGACAGAAGATGGAAAAATTGATGCTAAATTTGCGCGTGTCCTTTTTTATTTGCAACTAGGTTCATTAGATGAAACAGTCGTCGATATGCAAGTACAAAACAATATCGTGACGATTACTGTGTTTAATGACACACCTCAAATTGCTCTTTTAAGTAAACCATTAGAAGAACGTTTAAAAGCAGGTTTGCAAGAAAATAATTACCGTCTTTCAGGAGTGTTTTTCAAACGATTAGAAGCTCAGTATGATAAGCCGAAAAAACGTTTGAAAACAACGCCTTTATCTACTCACTCGAAGGGAGTTGACTATCGTATATGACAGAAGAGAAAAAGGTTAAACGAAAAGAGGCTGTTGCTTTAAAATATGATTTAGAACTAGGTGATGCCCCACGTGTAACAGCGAAAGGGCAAGGGCTAATTGCTGAAAATATTTTAAAAAAGGCAGAAGAAGCAGGAGTGCCGGTTCAAGAAGATCCGACACTCATGGAGCTTCTAGGGCAGCTCGATGTCAATGAGATGATTCCCGAACGTTTATATGGAGCTGTTGCCGAAGTTTTTGCTTATTTATATCATATGGAAAACTCGCATAAAAACAGATAAAAATGATTGTTTATGCAGTTTTAGAAACAATTCTGAAAATTGTAGTAGACTTTTATCGAACGTTTTAATACAATGAAGGTTGTAATCAATTGTGCGAGATTAATTGAATGGAGGACAAAATAATGAATATCCATGAATATCAAAGTAAAGAATTATTACGTCAATATGGGATTGAAACACCAAAAGGAATCCCTGTTCAAACAGTAGAAGACGCCGTTCAAGCAGCAAAAGATTTAGGGACAGAAGTATCCGTTGTAAAGGCTCAAATTCACGCAGGTGGACGAGGGAAAGCCGGAGGAGTAAAAGTTGCTCAATCGATCGATGAAGTGAAAGCGTATGCAAACGAGATTTTAGGCAAAGTTTTAGTTACTCCGCAAACAGGACCCGAAGGAAAAGAAGTGAAACAGTTACTCATTGAAGAAGGTTTAGACATTGCAAAAGAATACTATCTAAGTGTTATTTTAGATCGTCAAGTAGGTCGTTTAATTTTAATGGGGTCTGAAGAAGGTGGAACGAGTATTGAAGAAGTAGCAGCCGCAACGCCAGAGAAGATTTTCAAAGAGGAAATTGATCCAGTACTCGGTTTGATGCCTTATCAAGCACGTCGTATGGCCTTTAATATGAATATTCCAACACATCTTGTGAATCGAGCAGCGGCATTTATGATGAAAATCTATAATGTCTATGCAGAAAAAGATGCAACGACAGTTGAAATTAACCCACTCGTTTTAACGGGAGATGAAAAATTCGTTGCGCTAGATGCTAAGTTTAACTTTGATGAAAACGCTTTATATCGACAAAAAGATATTGTCGCTTTACGAGATTTCGACGAAGAAGATCCAAAAGAAATCGCAGCAGGCGAACACGGATTAAGCTATATTGCACTTGATGGAAATATAGGCTGTATGATCAACGGAGCAGGGCTCGCAATGGCGACGATGGATACGATTAGTTACTATGGAGGATCTCCTGCGAACTTTTTAGATGTCGGAGGTAGTGCGACAGCTGATAAAGTAACAGAAGCCTTTAAAATTATTTTATCCGATACAAATGTGGAAGGAATTTACGTTAATATTTTCGGAGGAATTATGCAATGTGATGTTATTGCAGAAGGAATTATTAAAGCAACAAGAGAAATCGATATTCAAGTCCCTCTCGTTGTCCGCTTAGAAGGAACAAACGTGGAGCGCGGAAAACGTTTACTTCAAGAGTCAGGTTTAGATATCGTACCAGCAACGACGATGGCAGAAGGTGCACAAAAAATCATTGAACTTGTATCAAAGCAATTAGAACTTGTGAAATAATAGGGAGGACTTAGTGTAATGAGTATTTTTATCAATCAAGATACGAAAGTAATTGTACAAGGTATTACTGGTGGAACAGCACTTTTCCATACACATGAAATGCGTGATTATGGAACGAATATCGTTGCAGGAGTAACACCAGGAAAAGGCGGACAAAAGGCAGCAGGTGTGCCTGTTTATAATACGGTGCAAGAAGCAGTCGATGAAACAGGAGCGACAACTTCCGTAATTTACGTGCCAGCACCATTTGCAGCAGATGCAATCGTTGAAGCGGTTGATGCGGGGATTGAACTCGTTATTTGTATTACGGAGCATATTCCAGTACTCGACATGGTAAAAGTAAAGCGTTATATGGAAGGTAAGAATGCTCGTTTGATCGGACCAAATAGTCCAGGAGTTCTTACAGCAGATGAATGTAAGATTGGTATTATGCCAGGGTATATCCATCGTAAAGGACATGTAGGTGTTGTCTCTCGTTCAGGAACGCTTACGTATGAAGCGACGTACCAATTAACACAAGAAGGAATTGGACAAACGACAACAGTCGGTATCGGGGGAGACCCAGTGAATGGTACAAACTTTATCGATGTTTTGAAAGCGTTTAACGAAGATCCGGAAACATATGCTGTCGTTATGCTAGGAGAAATTGGAGGTACAGCTGAAGAAGAAGCTGCAGCTTGGGTGAAAGAACATATGACAAAACCTGTTGTCGGCTTCATCGGTGGTAAAACAGCCCCACCAGGAAAACGTATGGGACACGCTGGAGCGATTATCTCAGGTGGAAAAGGAACAGCAGCGGCAAAAATTGAGGCATTAGAAGATGCAGGAATTGCTGTTGCAGAAACACCTTCTGTTATCGGGGAGACTTTAATTCGCGTGTTAAAAGAGCACGGAATTTATGAAAAGTGTAAAACATTTTAATAGAAAGTAGCAAAAGTCTCTCGTTAGACGAACGAGAGACGATTGCCTTTCTATTTTATTTTTCTTATAATATGCGAAGAAACGTCTGATAGCACATGTGCGCAGGCGTTTTGACAATGATGAAAAAGGAGTTTTAACATGTATACAAATGAAGAGAAATGGTTGATCGCTCTTCACTTCCTTTTTCCAAAGCCGTATCCTTTTTATAAAAAATTAAAAGAGTTCGCTCGTTCATATGAGCAATTAAAAGACATGTCAACGACAGAGTTCCTTCGTTTCGAGCCATATAAAAAAACAAGCGTCAAACGACTCGTTTCCAAGATACGGCAATTAGAGCCAGAGCTAGTAATAGAAAAATTACGAGAAAAAGAAATTTACGCAATTCCTTATACGAGTAACGATTATCCAAAGTTATTGAAACGAGTGTATGACCCGCCTGCTGTATTGTATGCGAAAGGTCGGATAGAACATTTAAAAAAGAGAAAATTAGCGATTGTTGGAGCGAGAAAGGCGACTGATTATACGTGGCGTGCATTGCATCATTTATTCGACCGACCGATTGATGTCGCGATCGTTTCAGGCTTAGCAGCAGGAGCGGATCGAATGGCACACGAATGCGCAATCAGTCAAGGAATACCGACAATTGGCGTATTAGGGCACGGGTTTGATTATTGTTATCCGAAAATAAATGAATCTCTCGCTCATTATATGATGATGCATGAACTTGTTTTATCGGAATACCCCCCATCTTATGGACCGAAGAGATGGATGTTTCCGATGAGAAATCGTATTATTAGTGGATTGAGTGAAGCGATTATCGTTAGCGAAGCAAGAGTAAAGAGCGGAACGATGAGTACTGTCGATTATGGATTAAACCATGGACGTACCATTTTTGCAGTTCCAGGTCCGATCGATTCAATTTTATCTGAAGGGCCTCATCGGTTAATTGAGGAAGGGGCAATCCCTTTACATTCAGCACTTCAAATTCATTCATTTTTACATGAAAATAAAGAATACTTTTCATGAAAAACAGTGTAAAGGTTGATTTTACCGATAAACTGTTATACATTTTGCAAAGATAGATAAAGATGAAATGGAAATTGAGCCCTTTTCAAAAAGTGAAGAGGACCCTCTAATTTTGAGGAGGAACAAATAGGAATGGCGAAAAATTTAGTAATTGTTGAATCGCCTGCAAAAGCGAAGACGATTCAAAAATATTTAGGAAGAAGTTATAAAGTAATGGCCTCACTCGGACATTTGCGTGATTTACCACGTAGTCAAATGGGTGTGAATGTAGAAGAAAACTACGAGCCGAAATATATTACGATTCGCGGAAAAGGGCCGATCTTGCAAGAGTTAAAAAAAGAAGCAAAAAAAGCTGATCGTATTTATTTAGCAGCTGACCCTGACCGCGAAGGAGAAGCAATTGCTTGGCATTTAGCTCAGCAACTCGGAGTTGATATTGAATCAGACTGTCGTGTTGTATTTAACGAAATTACAAAAGATGCTGTGAAAGAATCATTTAAACATCCCCGTCCCATCGATATGGATTTAGTAGATGCACAACAAGCGCGCCGTATATTGGATCGCCTCGTTGGATATAATATTAGTCCGATTTTATGGAAGAAAGTCAAAAAAGGGCTTTCAGCGGGACGTGTTCAATCTGTTGCGCTTCGTTTGATCATTGATCGAGAAAACGAAATTAAAGCATTTACACCTGAAGAATATTGGAGCATTACATCAAATTTTGAAAAAGCGGATGTTCCTTTTGAAGCGATGTATTACGGTGATTTAAAAGAGAAAAAAGAGTTACCGAATGAAGCTGTCGTTCAAGAGATTCTTCAATCGATTCAAGATGAGCCGTACACGGTCGAAAAAGTCGTTCGCCGTGAACGAAAACGAAATGCAGCAGCACCTTTTACTACATCTTCTTTACAACAAGAAGCGGCACGACGTTTGAATTTCCGTGCACGAAAAACGATGATGCTCGCTCAACAATTGTACGAAGGTATTGCACTTGATAAAAAAGAAGGCACTGTCGGTTTAATTACGTACATGCGTACAGACTCGACACGTATTTCAGATAGTGCGAAAGAAGAAGCAGTAGAGTATATTGAAACGATGTTTGGAAAAGAGTTTGTCGGTACGACACCGAAGAAGAAAGAAAAAGAGAAAAATGCACAAGATGCGCACGAAGCGGTACGTCCTACTTCAGCGATGCGCCAACCATCAAGTATGAAGCAATATTTAACACCGGATCAATTTAAGTTGTACCAACTTATTTGGAATCGATTTATCGCAAGTCAAATGGCACCTGCTATTTTAGATACGGTAACAGCGGATCTAGCGAACAACGGCCATCGTTTCCGAGCAACAGGTTCACAAGTTAAATTTGAAGGGTTTTTAAAAGTATACAATGTATTAGAAGCAAAAGATGCTTCTGATAAAAATAAAATGCTTCCACCATTAGAAGAAGGCGAAACATTTGAAGCGTTAGAAGTGACACCGAAGCAACACTTTACACAACCACCACCACGTTATTCAGAAGCTCGTCTTGTCAAAGCATTAGAAGAGCTCGGTATCGGTCGACCGTCAACTTATGCACCGACACTCGATACGATTCAAAAGCGTGGTTATGTATCATTAGATAATCGTCGGTTTATTCCGACAGAACTCGGTACAATCGTTCATGAAGCAGTTCATGAGTATTTCCCAGATATTATTGATATCGAATTTACAGCTGGTATGGAGAATGATTTAGACCGTATTGAAGAAGGAACGGTTGAATGGGTATCGGTAATTGATGACTTTTATCAGGATTTCGAAAAGCATGTGGAAAAAGCAGATGCAGAAATGGAAAAGATCGAAATTAAAGATGAACCAGTTGGTGAAGATTGTGAGAAGTGTGGCTCTCCAATGGTTTATAAAATGGGGCGCTATGGTCGCTTTATGGCGTGCTCAAACTTCCCGGACTGTCGAAACACGAAAGCTATCGTGAAACAAGTTGGTGTGAAATGTCCGAAATGTAAAGAAGGAGAAGTCGTTGAACGTCGAAGTAAACGACGTCGTATTTTCTACGGGTGTGATCAATACCCTACTTGTGATTACGTTTCATGGGATAAACCAATTCCACGCAAATGTCCGAAGTGTGAAGATACACTCGTTGAACGAAAGACAAAAAAGAAAGTGACTGTGAAATGTCCATCGTGTGATTTCCAAGAAGAAACACCAATCGATGAATGAAAAGATGTTAAAAATGCGTGAAGCGTGTTATAATAAGGCTGTTTGTCACTCAAGTGCAAGCAGTCTTATTTTCTTTCGTTCGTTTTTCTAGTAAAATGAATGATTGTGACTAGATGAATAGAAAAATGTTAGTATATATAGTAAGGACGCGGCGAAGAAGGAAGCAATAGATCGCTCGCGTCGTTCTTATGTCAATTTTCGAGAGTAAATGTGAGGAGGAACGAACATGGAATTTCATGCAACGACGATATTTGCAGTTTTACATGAAGGCCAAGCAGCAATGTCAGGAGACGGTCAAGTAACGATGGGTGAATCAGTTATTATGAAAAATACTGCCCGAAAAGTACGTCGTCTTTACGATGGGAAAGTGTTAGCAGGGTTTGCAGGTTCAGTTGCAGATGCTTTCACTTTATTTGAACGTTTCGAAGAAAAACTAGCACAATATAACGGTCATTTAGAACGAGCAGCAGTAGAGCTTGCAAAAGATTGGCGAGGCGATCGCGCTTTACGTAAGTTAGAAGCTCTGCTCATAGTGATGAATAAAGAACAAATTTTACTCGTTTCAGGAACTGGTGAAGTTATTGCACCGGATGATGGGGTTTTAGCAATCGGTTCTGGTGGAAACTATGCTTTAGCTGCTGGTCGAGCGTTAAAGAGATATAGTAGTCATTTAACGGCACGAGAAATTGCTCAAGGAGCGTTAGAAACAGCAGCAGAAATTTGTGTTTATACGAATGATCACATCATTGTGGAGGTGTTAGACGAATGAGAAAAAAAGAAGCAATGACACCGAGAGAGCTGCTCGCCTATTTAGATCGTTATATCGTCGGTCAACATGAGGCAAAGAAGGCGATCGCTGTTGCGATGCGTAATCGTTATCGTCGAAGTTTACTCTCTGAAGAAGCACGTCGTGAAATCGCACCGAAAAATATTATGATGATCGGACCGACAGGCGTTGGGAAAACAGAAATTGCCCGCAGAATGGCTCAATTTATTCAAGCGCCTTTTATTAAAGTCGAAGCGACAAAGTTTACAGAGGTTGGTTATGTCGGACGAGACGTAGAATCAATGATTCGAGATCTCGTTGAAGTCGGAGTACGAATGATTCGTGAAGAAAAACGTGAGGAAGTGGCAGAAGAGGCCAAGAAAGCAGCGGAAACACGTTTAATAGAATTGCTCGTACCTGCACCGAAAAAGCAGTCAACAGTGCAAAATCCTTTTGAGATGTTATTCGGTCAGCAAGAGAAAAAAGAATCACCAACAAGTGAAGCGGAAATGCGTCAGCTTGAAAGAAAAAGAGCAGAAATTGGCGCGATGTTACGTATTGGTAAGTTAGAAGAAGAAGTTGTCGAAGTACCTGTTGAGGCGAGCCAATCGAATATTTTAGGAATGCTTCCTATGGGAGATCAAATGATTGGCTCTCAAATGCAAGATGCTTTATCTTCTTTACTTCCAACAAAAATGGAACAAAAGCGAATGAAAGTAAAAGATGCTCGTCATGTGTTAGAAGGGCAAGAAGCCGATCGTTTGCTAGATGATGCAGAAATTGCACGGTTAGCGATTGAACGCACGGAACAAGAAGGAATTATTTTCTTAGATGAAATTGATAAAATTGCAACACGTAATCAGCAAGGTGGTAGTCAGGACGTATCGCGTGAAGGGGTCCAACGAGACATTTTGCCGATCGTTGAAGGTTCGACAGTAGCTACAAAATATGGAAATGTGAAGACGGACTTTATTTTATTTATCGCAGCGGGTGCGTTTCATATGTCCAAACCTTCTGATATTATTCCTGAATTGCAAGGACGTTTTCCTATTCGTGTAGAACTTGAAAAATTAACGAAAGAAGATTTTGTTCGTATTTTGACCGAACCAGACTTCTCTTTGCTACGTCAGTATAAGTACTTGCTAGAAACAGAAGAGATTGAACTTACCTTTTCAGAGGAAGCAATCGAACGTCTAGCAGAAATTGCTTATGAAGTGAATCGGGATACAGAAAATATCGGTGCTCGTCGTTTGCATACAATTTTAGAAAAATTATTGGAAGATATTTCGTTTGAAGCGCCTGATATTGCGCCTGCTCGAATTGAGATCACTCCAACAATCGTCGATGACAAACTTCAAGGAATTGTTAAAGATGAAGACTTATCATCGTTTATCTTGTAAGAATATTCATACATTTATATAGTAGGTACACTCTAGGAGGAATTTATTTATGTCTTTATTAATGAAAACGCGTCAAATTAATGCGATGCTACAAAGCAATGCGGGAAAACCTGTTAACTTTAAAGAAATGGCAACGGAGTTAAGTGATGTTGTTCGTTCAAATGTTTATATTGTCGGGCGCGATGGAAAATTACTCGGATTCGCTATTCATCAACAAATTGAAAATGAACGTCTGAAAAAAATGTTTGAAGAGCGTCAATTCCCAGAAGAATATACGCGCCGACTGTTTGAAATACCAGAGACGTCACCAAATATTGGTGTCGATAGTCAATATACAGCGTTCCCAGTAGAAAATAAGGATTTATTTGCAGAAGGATTAACGACAATCGTACCAATCATTGGAGGAGGACAACGTTTAGGAACATTAATTTTAGCTCGTGTTGCAGAAGAGTTTAAAGAAGATGATCTCGTCTTAGCAGAGTACGGTGCTACAGTTGTCGGAATGGAAATTTTACGTGAGAGAGCAGAAGAGATTGAAATTGAAGCTCGTAGTAAAGCGGTCGTTCAAATGGCAATTAATTCACTTTCTTATAGTGAGCATGAAGCAATCGAACATATTTTCAATGAGTTAGATGGAACAGAAGGGCTTCTCGTAGCTTCGAAAGTCGCTGATCGTGTAGGAATCACTCGTTCAGTCATTGTTAACGCACTTCGTAAACTAGAAAGTGCTGGAGTGATTGAATCTCGTTCATTAGGTATGAAAGGAACATATATCAAAGTACTTAATGAAAAGTTCTTAGAAGAGTTAGATATTCCAAAAGAATAAGATGAAAGAAGATAGACATTTCGAAGTTTTTGCGAAATGTCTATTTTATATTTTATTTAGGTATAAGGAATTTGTGTCCAAAGTCCTTTGATTATGCAAGAAATTTAATAAAATTAGGAAAAAGAGAAGTTTTGAACTAGGTGAATTCAACGTTATTCTATGGACAAGACTCCTATTCATTCGCTACAATGAATGTATGATGTAATTCCTATGCGGAAAATCAAATAAACGAAAAAGAGTAAAAGGGAAGGAGATAGGTTATGCGATTATTTGATACTACAGTTAGTTCTTTAGAACGTGGGCTTGATTTTTCGGCGACAAAAAATAAAGCGATTCAGCAAAATATTGCAAATGTCGATACGCCGAATTATAAAGCGAAGTCGGTAGATTTTAAAACAATTTATCATCAAGAAAAAGAAAAACAGTTAGATGCTTACCGCACAGATAACCGTCACGTACCTTTTTCAACTTCACCTAAAACTTTAGGTGTCCATACATATGATCACTTGAAATATCGTCAAAATGGCAATGGTGTAGATATGGATTATGAACAAGCTAAGCTTGCAGAAAATCAAATCTATTATCATTCATTAGTTGATCGATTAAATGGGAAATTTAATACGTTACAACAAGTCATTCGAGGAGGTCGCTAATCATGAATATATTTCATAGTCTTAACACGTCTGCTAGTGCATTAACTGCACAAAGAACGCGAATGGATGTCATTTCTTCTAATATGGCAAATGTTGATACGACACGAGCGCGTATGGTAGATGGAGAATGGCAACCGTATCGTCGAAAAACAGTGACGATGCAACCGAAAGAGCAGCAGTTCTCACACTTTTTGCATAAAGCGATTGGAAAAGATCATCAATCGAGTGTAGGAAATGGAGTAAAAGTTACTCGTATTCAAGAAGATCGAGAGACAGAGTTTAAACTTGTCTATCACCCATCTCATCCTGATGCGAACGAAGAAGGATACGTACAAATGCCAAATGTTGATCCACTTCGAGAAACGATTGATTTGATTTCAGCTACACGTTCATATGAAGCGAATGTGACAGCATTTAATGCAAGTAAATCAATGTTGATGAAAACTTTAGAAATTGGGAAATAAGGGAGGAATTTAAATGACATATCGTTTACAATCTGTGACAGGGAGTATTCCTAAAGCTAATATTTTTCAAGTGCCTCCACAAAAAGAACAAAGTGTATCGAATGTAGGAGAATCTAATTTTAAAACAGAATTGAAACAAGCGATTCAAGAGGTCGATCAATTACAAAAAGTATCTGACATACAGACAGAACGACTCGTTACAGGACAACCTGTAGATTTACATAATGTAATGATTACTGCACAAAAGGCGACAATTGCATTGAATGCAACGATCGAAGTACGCAATAAAGTAGTAGAGGCATACCAAGAAATTAGCCGAATGCCATTATAATAAAAGAAGGCAAATAGTGAAATGATAGTGGACCGGGGGATTATGAATGAAGGAAAGAATGGAAAAAGTCAGTTCGGACTTAAAAGAGTTTTGGTCAAGTCGAACGAAAAAGCAAAAAATAATATATGTTACTTCGTTACTTGGCGTATTATTAGTCGCTGGCTTGCTTACGTACTTTCTCTCTCGAACGACGTATGTACCTCTTTATACCGATATTTCAAGTTCCGAAGTAGGGCGTATTAAAGAAGAGTTAGACACGAGAGGGGTAGATTATCAAATTGCACCTGGAGGGACATCAATACTCGTTCCAGAACAACAAGTGGATAATTTACTCGTTACGTTAGCAGCAGAAGGATATCCGCAGTCGGGCGCTATTGATTATAGTGTGTTTGCGGAAAATTCAGGCTTTGGAACGACAGACAATGAATTTAATATGTTAAAAGTTGCGACACTACAAACAGAGTTAGCGAATTTATTAAAAGGTATTGAAGGTGTTCAAGACGCGAAAGTAATGATTACATTACCGACACAAAGTGTATTTGTTAGTGAACAGACGGAAGACGCAACAGCGGCAATTGTACTGAAAACACAACCGAATCATGAGTTTTCGGAAGAACAAATGAAGGCGATGTACCAACTCGTCTCAAAAAGCTTACCGAAACTAACGCCTGAAAATATTTCGATTATGAACCAGTATTTCGAATATTATGATTTTGATGATAAAAATCAAGCAGGAGTTGAGTTAGCAGATCATCGCGCAATTAAAAAATCGATTGAACGTGATATTCAACGCGAAGTTCAAAAAATGTTAGGAATGCTCGTTGGTCAAGATAAAGTAGTCGTTTCTGTTTCAACGGATATTGACTTCAAACAAGAAAATCGAGAAGAAAACATTGTAGAGCCTGTGGATGAAGACAATATGGAAGGTATCGCTATTAGTATGCAAAGAATTACAGAAACATATTCTGGTGAAGATGCAGGTCCTGGCGGTCAACTCGAAGGAGAAGATCCGACAGATAATAATACAAACTATGTTGAAGCTGGAGTCTATGGAAATGGCGATTATGAACGAACAGAAGACAACATCAATAATGAAGTGAATCGTATTCGAAAAGAAATTATTGAGAGTCCGTATAAAATTCGAGATCTCGGGATTCAAGTATTGTTAGAACCGCCACTTAATGAAGAAGGTGAAGTGGACGAACTACCAGTCAATTTAGAAGATGATGTTGAACAAATTTTATCAACAATCATTCGAACATCTATCGATGAGGCACAAATGGAAGAGTTAACAGATGCAGATATCGAAGATAAGATTGCTGTATCTATTCAACCATTTAATGGTCAAATGGCTGACTTTGAACAGGAAGGCGGATTGCAAAGTATACCTTGGTGGGTATATGCGGTCGGCGGAGTGCTTATTTTAATTATAGGAGGACTCGTCTTTATGTTCTTCCGTAAGAAGAAACAAGAAGAAGAAGCGGCAGCAGAAGAAGCTTTAGAAGAGCAAGAAGAAGAAGCAATTTCAATTGAAGATATTAATGAAGAACAAGATACAGAGGAATCATTACGTCGCGAACAACTAGAAAAAATGGCAAAAGAAAAGCCAGAAGAGTTTGCAAAGATTTTACGTACATGGATTTCAGAAGATTGATGGAGGGATCAGGTTGACAAAAAAAGATGATAAACCGATGACAGGCCGTCAAAAGGCGGCTCTCCTTCTCATCGCACTCGGACCTGAGTTATCGGCATCTGTATATCAATATTTAACAGAAGAAGAAATCGAGAAAATCACATTGGAAATTTCGAGCGTGAAAACTGTCGATTCAGAGGTAAAAGATGCGGTGATTGAGGAGTTTCATAATACAGCATTGGCGCAAGATTATATTTCTCAAGGTGGTATTGGATATGCGAAAACAGTTCTTGAAAAAGCACTTGGAGAAGAGCACGCTCAAGCGATTATTAACCGTTTGACATCTTCTTTGCAAGTTCGACCGTTTGATTTCGCAAGACGAGCGGATCCAGGACAAGTGTTAAACTTCATTCAAAATGAACATCCCCAAACAATCGCTTTAATTTTGTCATATTTAGAGCCTGAACAAGCGGGAATGATACTGTCTTCTTTACCACAAGATGTTCAAGCAGATATTGCAAAACGTATTGCAACGATGGAGTCGACATCTCCAGAAGTAATTAGTGAGATTGAATCAGTACTTGAACGAAAGTTATCTTCAACAGTGACACAAGACTTTACAGAAACAGGCGGAGTCGATGCAGTTGTTGAAGTATTAAACGGCGTAGATCGAACGACTGAAAAGACGATTTTAGATACGTTAGAGATCCAAGACCCAGAATTAGCAGAAGATATTCGTCAACGTATGTTTGTCTTTGAAGATATTGTGACGTTGGATAATCGCTCAATTCAACGGATTATTCGAGATTGTGAAAATGAAGATTTACTTTTAGCAATGAAAGCGTCTAGCGAAGAAGTAAAACAAGTATTGTTTGAAAACATGTCTTCACGAATGGCTGAAACGATGCAAGATGAGATGGAAGTAATGGGGCCTGTTCGTTTACGTGATGTTGAAGAAGCACAGACTCGCATTGTTGGAACAATTCGCCGATTAGAAGATGCAGGAGAAATCATTATTGCGCGTGGCGGAGGAGATGACATCATTGTCTAAAGTCTTTCGTGCTTATCAAGCGGAAGTAAATGAACGACCTGTGCGAAAAATTCCATTGCATTCTCTTTTTGAGAAAGAGAAAACTATCGAGCAACCAGAAGAAGAGTTAAATGTTTACGAACAGACTTTACAACAAAAAGAAGTTGACATTCAAGAGAGTTATCAACGTTTGCAACAGAAAGAACAAGAAGTTCAAGAAATGATCAAGCATGCCGAAGAACAAATTGAACAGATGAAAGCAGCTTGGGCACAAGAGAAAGAACAATTGCAAGAACGAGCTTTTAAAGAAGGTTATGAATATGGTGTCGATGAAGGACATCAAGATGCATTAGAACAAATGCAAGGCGCAATTCAATTAGCAAATGAAATAACAGTACAATCGAAAGAAAATAGCGAGAAGTATCTTGCTTCTCAAGAACGTGTCATTTTAGAACTAGGTGTTACTATCGCTGAGAAAATTATCGGCAATGAATTAGAAAATACAGAAGAAACGTATTTATCGATCGTTCGTCGAGCAATTAAAGAAGCGCGTGAAACAGATGAGATTAAATTGTATATTTCACCAAAATATTTCGACCTCGTATCTTCAAATAAAGATGAGTTAGAAACATTATTTCCTCAAGATGTACCATTTCTCATATTTGCAAACGAAGACTTTGCCGATGAAGAATGTTATATAGAAACAAATCACGGACGTATTGAAGTAACGATCGACGTACAGCTAAAAGAGTTGAAAAAGCAATTAGTGGATGTATTAGAAAGTAGGGAAGACGAATGAGAAAAGCAGTCGATTTAATTCCTGCCATTTCACAAATGTCCACATTCAAAAAGTATGGTCGAGTTGTTCGAGTGGTCGGTTTAATGATTGAATCGGAAGGTCCAGCAAGTTCAGTAGGAGATATCTGTTACATTTGGCTAGGTAAAAAACAAGCTCAGACAGACAAAGAGTATATCTTAGCAGAAGTCGTCGGATTTAAAGAGGAGCGAGTGATTTTAATGCCTTATACAGATATTCAAGAGATTTCCTCAGGATGCCTCGTTGAAGGATTAGGTAAACCGTTAGAAGTGAAGGTAGGAGCTAATTTGCTAGGAACAGTCGTTGATCCGCTTGGCCGACCAATCGACGGATCGCCTTTACCGAAGGGGTTAAAAACAGTTCGAACAGAACAAGATCCGCCAAATGCTTTAAGTCGTCCTCCGATTGAAGACGTATTATCTGTCGGTGTGAAGGCAATCGATGGAATGCTCACTGTCGGAAGTGGTCAACGGATTGGTATTTTCGCAGGTAGTGGTGTAGGAAAAAGTACATTGCTCGGTATGATTGCTCGAAATACCGAAGCGGATATTAACGTTATTGCTTTAATTGGAGAGCGTGGTCGAGAAGTTCGAGAGTTTATTGAAAGAGATCTCGGTCCAGAAGGGTTAAAGCGAACGATTGTTGTCGCTGCGACTTCTGATGAACCCGCTTTAATGAGGATTAAAGGAGCGTTTACTGCGACAGCAATAGCAGAATATTTCCGTGACAAAGGAAAAAATGTGATGTTGATGATGGACTCTGTTACACGTGTTGCTATGGCGCAAAGGGAAATTGGATTAGCGGTAGGAGAACCCCCGGCAACAAGAGGGTACACACCTTCTGTATTTGCTATTTTACCACGTCTTTTAGAGCGAACAGGGACGAATGAGCATGGAACAATCACTGCTTTTTATACTGTCTTAGTTGATGGAGATGACATGAATGAACCGATTGCAGATGCTGTTCGAGGAATTTTAGATGGCCATATCGTATTAGATCGTGATTTAGCAAATAAAGGTCAGTATCCAGCAATTAATGTGTTAAAAAGTGTGAGTCGTTTAATGAATCATATTGCATCACCTGAACATGTAGAAGCTGCTAATAAAATACGTCAACTTTACTATAAATATGCAGAGAATGAAGATTTAATCAATATTGGTGCATATAAAAGAGGCACATCTCAGGAAGTTGATGAAGCGATTGAATATGAGCCTCTTATTACAAACTTTTTAAAGCAAAGTTTCAATGACAACATTACTGCGGAGGAAACAGTTCAAGAATTGATTCAATTAGCTTCTCAAGGAGGCGCAAGGTGAAACCTTTCCATTATCGATTTGAACAAATTCAAGCATACCAAGAACGAAAAAAAGAAGAGACAGAAAATGTCTATCAGCATGCAGTAGATAGTTTTGAGAAGGTAGCGACAAAACTTTATCATTTGCTGAAAGAAAAAGAAGAACTCATTGATCATCAACAAGAAGCATTAGAAGTAGGATTTACAATTGAACAAATTCATCACCATACCGAATATTTAAAGTATTTAGAACGAGCAATTGCTGAAACGCAAAAAGAAGTAATGAAAGCAAGAGCGAAAATGGAATGGTATGAAGAAAAGTTATTAGAAGATACGATAGAAGTGAAAAAGTATGAAAAAATGAAAGAAAAAGATTATGAACTATATAAAGAAGAAATGAAGCAATACGAAGCAGCTCAACTGGATGAAATGTCAACGATACAGTTTAGCCGAAAAGAACAAGGTTGGTGATTTCATGGCTGAAAAGGAAGAACATGAAGAAGTCGAAAAGAAGAAAATGTCAGGCTTTCAAAAGTTTTTACTTTGGGGAGTAATCCCTTTATTATTTATTATTGCAGTTTTACTAATTGTAGCAAAAGTAGCAAATGTGAATGCTTTTGATTACGTAAAAAAAGTGATATCTCCAATTGTTGAAACAGAAGAGGCACCTCATGCGATTGATGAAGAAGCTTATGTAGAATTACAAGCAGAATATCAGCAAGCAGAGAGTGAGTTAGAAGGATTACGAAAACAAGTAGCAAAATTAGAGGAAGAAAAAGAAGAATTAGAAAAAGAAAGAGAAAAAGAGAAGAAGGAAGAAGAGAAAAAGGTTGAAGAGGAAGAAGAAACAGCAGCTCCTCATCGAGAGTTGAAAGATTTAGTAAGGATGTACGAAAGAATGTCTGCTCAAAAAGCAGCCGACATTATTGTGAAACTCAATGATGCAGAAGCGTTGAACATATTAACAAATATGAAGCCTGACACAGCATCAGGAATTTTAGAGAAAATGGAACCTGAGCAAGCTGCGAAGTACACTTCAATGATGTCTCAATAACTTTAAAGGAGGTGAAAACATGAATATAAGCATGAATATTCCGATGCATGAAGCAACAATGAAACCTATAGTGAAAACTGGAAAGTCGGCTGTTCAATCGATCACATCTAAACAACCAGGTTCTTTTGGCGATGTTTTTTCACAAATCAATAAGCAATCGACGGCTTTACCGAAAGCAGAAGTATCTGATAAGCCATCGTTGTTAGAAGTGTTATCATTTACAGAAAAAGAGGAAATAGCAGATTTTTTATTGCACTTTATGTCAGAGGAAGACGTAGAAGAATTACTAGAGATTGTTGAAAATGTCCCTTTTATGTATCAATTAGAAGACGTTGTTAAACATTTATTAGAAACAGTTCCAGTTTTGAAAGAATGGGTTGTTCAACACGTAACAAATCAACCAACAGAAGATCAAAAGATACAGTCATTGTCAAATAGAAAAGGACAAGTTCAAGTCGAAAGAGAAGAACTTGATAAAGTATTAGCAATTACAAAAGAAGGACCAAAAAATCTCATTGATCAGTTTATGATGCAAATCACTCAACTGTTTGACGAAGAAAGCACTTTAACAGAAGATCAATTGTCCGTGTTTGCTGCGTTGCAAGCAATTATTCAAGAGGTGCTAACGAAATCTGATCAAACATTTAAAGAGGTGAATTGGTTACACCAATTACAAAATATTCGAGAGCAAAAATCAGTTGCACCGACAATTTTGTTACAAGCGGTTCAAGGAGATATGACTGAAGAGGTCGCTCAAGAAAAATCAACTTTGGCATCGATGGCTATTGGTCAAGTAGCAGATTTTGCACGTCAAGGACAATCTCAATTGCTTGCGCAAGCTCAACAATCAGCTCATCCGGTGAACAATCAGCCATCTCAAACGTTGCAAGCAATTTTACAACAAATGACTACTGAGAGTAATGAAACGTCACAAACAAAAGTTGAAGGAGTTTCATCAACCGGATTAACATCTAAAGATGCAGCTAGTGAGGCAATTACGCAGCGCTTCCAATTAAACTTGGAACAAACACCAGAAGCGAAGCGGGGAGAAAAGCTTATGCAAGAGCTTCAGGCGATGATGAAACGAGCGAACTTTGGACGAGCAGGAGGTGTTAATCGAATAACTGTGCAAGTATATCCTGAACAACTTGGTCAAATTCGAATTGAATTACAAGAGAATAAAGGAATATTAACGGCACGTATTTTAGCATCTGTTGCAATGACAAAAGATTTATTAGAACGTCAAATGAATCAATTACGTCAAGCGTTAGGACAACATACACAAGTAGAACGGATTGAAATTGTACAAATGTTGCAAGAAACACCTCGACATGAAAGAGAGCAATTATTCCAGCAACAGCAGCGCCAGTTCCAACAACAACAATCGAAAAAAGAAAATAAAGAAGATGATGAACAAACCTTTGAAGAGTTTTTAGCACAGCTAGAGGAGGTAGAACTTGATGAATGATAAAGCAATAGGTAATCAAAGCCCTCTTACGCCTGAAATGTACCTTCAAAACGCGAAAAGAGATGAGCGTGTAACAGGTCCGGAATCGATGGGGAAAGATGCGTTTATGAAAATTTTGATCGCACAATTACAAAACCAAGATCCGACAAACCCGATGAAAGATAATGAATTCATTGCGCAAATGGCACAGTTTACTGCACTAGAACAAACGATGAAGTTAGCAGATGCTTTTGAGAAATTTGCCGAAGCACAAAATGAAACACAGCTGATTCAGTATAATCAATTCGTCGGTAAAGAGATTGTTTGGCACAACATTACAGATGAAAAAGATGAAGATGGTAAACCTATTATTGAAGAAGGACGAAATACGATCGATAGTATTCGATTTGAAGATGGTAGTGTGAAATTCACATTAAATAATGGAAAAGAAATCTATCCAGCAAACATCTCAGAAATCGTAGGTGGTGGAAGTCTAGGCGGAAGTAATCATTTAGTAACCGCTAGTTTATTAATCGGTCGGACAGTAACGTACAAACAAGATGATCTAGAAGAAACTAGTACAGTTGAGTCTGTGAAAACAAAAAATGGACAAGTGATATATGTTTTATCCAATGGGCAAGAAGTGCATGATCATGAATTTACATCAATACAGAAGTAAGCAGGTGATGGAATGAATATTAAATGGAACCATATATTACCGAACACGAATGTTCCATCAGCTTTCCCGGCCCGCAAAACAGTCGACAAACAAGAACTTACGTTTGAAGAGACGTTCCAAAGAGAACTTCAAAGTAGTCAACCATTGAAAGTGAGTAAACACGCTGCAAAACGTATCGAAGACCGTTCACTCGATATTTCGTTACCGATGTGGCAACGAATTGGTCAGAAGGTTGATGAAGCACATAAAAAAGGAGTCAATGATCCACTCGTATTAACGCCGGAAGTAGCGATGATTGTTAGTGCAAAGAATAATACTGTCATTACAGCGATGGCGCGTGAAGAATTGAAGGATCAAATCTTCACAAATATTGATGGAACGATTGTTTTACAGTAGACAGGACCTGACAAGGATGTCTCACTCTGTGGACTGATAGAAGCAGAGTACGTAAAAGAATAAACAATATAGAGGAGAATGACATTATGTTACGATCGATGTATTCAGGGATTTCAGGTTTAAAGAATTTCCAGACAAAGTTAGACGTTATCGGAAACAACATAGCAAACGTAAACACTCACGGATTTAAAAAAGGACGAGTAATTTTCAAAGATTTATACTCGCAAACAGTTTCAGGTGCTGCTGCTCCTTCTGCTTCACGTGGGGGAGTAAACCCGAAACAAGTAGGACTCGGTGCCCAGCTTGGCGCAATTGATACGATTCATATGGGTGGTTCTACACAATATACAGGAAACACATTAGATTTAGCGGTACAAGGAGAAGGGTTCTTCATCGTTGCAGAAAGTACAGAGGCAACTGAAAAGCCAGAAGCAGGTGATGACCCAAATCCTGTCGAAGTAGAAAACCCACTGTATACACGTGCAGGGAATTTTTATATGGATGAATATGGATATATCGTTAATGCGGATGGATATTACTTAGTAGGTGCTGGAGATCCTGTTGGCGAAGATGAATTACAAGATGAGGAATTCAATGGACAAGGTTATATAAATATTCAAATTCCTTTAGATGCAGAAAGTATGTCGATTGGTGATGACGGTGCTGTTACTTATGTAAAAAATGGTCAGCTTGAAGTAGCCGGATATTTAGTGATGGCAAAGTTTAATAATCCAGGTGGTTTAGAAAAAGTAGGCTCGAACTACTTCCAAATGAGTCCAAACTCAGGAGATGCCGCTTTTGCTAGTCCTGGTAACTCGGGAATGGGTGTAACGAAATCTGGATCACTTGAAATGTCAAATGTTGACTTAAGTGAAGAATTTACAGAGATGATCGTTGCACAACGCGGTTTCCAAGCGAATACACGCATTATTACGACGTCAGATGAAATTTTACAAGAACTTGTGAACTTAAAGCGTTAAGCGTAAAGGGGGGTCGGGCCGAAGCTCGTTAGCTCGGCCCTAATACATAAAATGATACAACTTACAAAATTGAACGGTCAAATATTTACATTAAACGCTCTTTACATTGAACGAATTGAATCGTTTCCTGATACTACAATCACATTAACATCTGGGCGAAAGTATATTGTGTTGGATTCAGTAGAGGAAGTAAATGAACGGATTATTCAATTTTATCAATCGATTCAATTATTATCTAATCCACATTTGAGAGGTGATCAAGAAGATGAAGAATAAAGCGCTCACGATTACGTTAGTAGCACTCGTAGCACTTGCATTAATTGGAGTCGTAGTCGTTGTACTCGTTATGCAAATGAACAAAGGTGGACAAGCAACCGAGCCAACAATCGATGAGATTTTAGAGCAATCAGTGGACGTAGAAGAAATTACGACAAATCTTGCTAGTCATGACTTTATTCGTTTAGAATTAAAAATTCAAACAGATAATAAAAAGGCAGCAGAAGAGTTGGAAAAACGCGATTTCCAAGTACGTAATATTGTTATACAAGAATTATCAGAAATGACAGCGGAAGATTTTGAAGGGAAAGCAGGAAAAAAAGCATTTGAGGATTCGATTCGTTCACAAATTAATCCGCTAATGCAACAAGGTGAAGTAACAGAGGTATATATTGTTTCATACGTTATTCAATAAAATTAGTAATTGCATGAGGAGGTGACCATATGTCCGGAGATGTACTATCCCAAAATGAAATTGATGCTCTTTTATCTGCAATCTCTACAGGTGAGATGGATGCAGAAGAAATTAAAAAAGAAGAAGAGGGAAAACGAGTCAAAGAATATGACTTTAAGCGAGCATTACGATTTTCTAAAGATCAAATTCGAAGTCTCACTCGTATTCATGAAAACTTCGCTCGTTTATTGACGACTTATTTCTCCGCTCAATTGAGGACATATGTTCAAATTAACGTAGCGTCTGTCGATCAAATTCCGTTTGAAGAGTTTATTCGATCGATTCCTAATATGACGCTTATTAATGTATTTGAAGTGCCTCCACTCGAAGGAAATATTTTGATGGAAGTAAATCCAAATATCGCATATACGATGCTTGATTTACTCGTAGGAGGAGTAGGAAGCACTCCGCAAAATACGGGCGACTTAACAGAGATAGAAACGAAGATTATGACGAACTTATTTGAGCGTTCCTTTGATAGTTTGCGTGAAGCTTGGTCAGGATTAGCAGAAATTGATCCATTTTTAGCTGAGATGGAGGTTAATCCACAATTCTTGCAAATGATTTCACCGAACGAGACGGTTGTCGTAATCTCCTTTAATATTATTATCGGCGAGTCGAGTGGAATGATTAATATTTGTATTCCACACGTCGTCTTAGAGCCAATCGAGCCGAACTTATCGGTACGTTATTGGATGCAGACAAATAAAAAAGAACCGACACCTGAGCAAAGTGCAGAGCTTCGAAAACGTTTAAGTAAAGCGAAGCTCCCTGTGTCAGCAGAGCTCGGACGAAGTCGAATGACTGTACAAGACTTCTTATATTTACAAAAAGGAGATCTCATAAGTCTTGATCGAGCAGTTGATGAATTATTAACTGTGAATGTAGGACCTATACCAAAATTCAAAGCACAACCTGGAAAATCAAGAAATCGAATGGCTGTGCAAATTATTGAGACAATTATAGATGGAGGGGATGAAGATGATGAGTGATGATATTCTTTCACAAGAAGAGATAGAAGCGCTACTCAGTGGAGGAGTAGTAGATGATGATAAAAAAGAAGAAACCTCATCCTCTGAAGAGATTGAAACTTTAAGCGACATGGAAGCTGACACTCTCGGAGAAATAGGAAACATGTCGTTTGGAAGTGCAGCGACAGCTTTATCTTCTTTACTCGGGCAAAAAGTAGAGATTACAACACCGACTACTTCAATTGTAACGAGTGAAGAACTAAAAGAGCAATTTGTGCAGCCGTATGTAGCTGTAAAGGTGGAATATACTGAAGGTTTAAGCGGAGCGAACTTATTAGTAATTAAACAGAGCGACGCAGCGATTATTGCTGATTTAATGCTAGGTTCGGACGGGTTAAATCCAGATCCGGAATTAAGTGATATTCATTTAAGTGCTGTTCAAGAAGCGATGAATCAAATGATGGGTTCTGCCGCAACGTCAATGTCTACAATCTTTAACAAAAAAGTAGATATTTCACCACCAATGACAGATTTAATGAACGTTCAAGAAGAGAAAGGACTAGAATATTTACCAGATGAGAGTCCTTTAATTAGCGTATCCTTTAATTTAAAGGTGGGAGAATTGATTGATTCAGATATTATGCAATTGTTCCCAATTGATTTCGGGAAAGATTTAGTGGCAGATTTAGAACGAGTGATGATGGGTGGAGGGGAAGTTGCAGAAACACCTTCTGTACCTGTAGAAGAAACACCACCCGTTCAAGAACCAGCACAAACAACAGTACAAGAAACACCGCCAGTTGAACAACAACCACAGCAATCACAACCACAGCAGCAACAGCCACAGCAAGTGACAATGCCACCACCAGAGCGACAAGCTGCGCCACAAGTGAATGTTCAACAAGCACAGTTTGAAGCATTTCAACCGCCTCAATTAGAGGAAGAAGAAGCGCACAATCTAAATTTATTGATGGATATTCCTTTAGAAGTTACTGTAGAATTAGGTCGTACGACACGGGAAGTTCGAGAAATTTTAGAAATGTCCGGTGGTTCAATTATTGAGTTAGATAAACTAGCTGGAGAACCTGTTGATATTTTAGTAAATAACCGCCATATTGCTAAAGGTGAAGTAGTCGTTATTGATGAGAACTTCGGTGTACGTATTACAGATATTTTAAGCCAAGCGGAACGAATGAATAATTTAAAATAATAGAATTGAGAGGGAGTTAAACAATGAGCAAGAAAATTTTAATTGTAGATGATGCAGCATTTATGCGTATGATGATCAAAGATATTTTAACGAAAAATGGTTATGAAGTAGTAGGAGAAGCTGAAAATGGAGCAGAAGCAGTAGAGAAGTATTTAGAGCTTCAGCCAGATTTAGTGACGATGGATATTACAATGCCAGAGATGGACGGTATTGCGGCACTTAAAGCGATCAAAGAAAAAGATAGTGATGCGACGATTATTATGTGTTCTGCTATGGGTCAACAAGCGATGGTTATCGATGCGATTCAAGCAGGGGCGAAAGACTTTATCGTAAAACCATTCCAAGCAGATCGCGTAATTGAAGCGATTGAAAAAGCGTTAAGCTAAACGATGATGAACATGATGAAGCGTATAGTCGTTATCGTCTCTCTCTTCATCATATTTTTAGGCACGACTCCTTCTATTCCATCAACAGAGTTTGTTCAGGCGCGAGAACCGTCAATTACTGATTGTTTGGAAGATGAAGGAGAGTGTCGTGAAAAGAAAGATGAAAGTAAGTCTGAAGATGTTGTTGAAGCGAAAAGTACTATAACATTTTGGACATATGTAAAGTTAATTTTAGCTTTTGTTTTTGTTATTGCTTTATTGTATGGTCTTCTACGTTTCATTAACCAACGAAATCAGCAAATGACAAAACATCGTTTAATGAAAAATTTAGGTGGTGTTCCTTTAGGCCAAAATAAATCTGTTCAATTAGTAGTCGTAGGAGAGCAATATTTATTACTTGGTGTTGGAGAAGATGTTCAACTATTAAAGGAAATCACAGATGAAGAAGAAAAAGAGCATTTGCGCTTACTCGTCGAAGAAGGTCAATTGTATCGTTCAGAACAAGTGACGCCGATTGATTACATAAAAGAGTTGTTTCAAAAGAAACATGAACAACGATCGGATGAACAGTCTGCTGAACAAGATTTTCAACAATTGTTCGAAAAAGAACTAGAACGAACGAAGCGAGAGCGACAAAAGAAGATGGATGAAATTGTAGAGAAGGAGCGAGAGAAAGATGAATGAGTTTTTGCAATCATTTGCAGGAGCTGATCCAGGAAATGTATCGACAGCGGTACGCTTATTGCTATTATTAACGGTATTATCTCTTGCTCCTGCTATTTTAATTTTGATGACTTCTTTTGCTCGAATTGTCATTGTATTATCATTCGTTCGAACAGCTTTAGCTACTCAACAAATGCCGCCGAACCAAGTGTTAATAGGTCTTGCCTTATTTTTAACTTTTTTTATTATGGCTCCGACATTTCAAGAAGTGAATAAAGAAGCGTTGACTCCTCTATTCGAAGAGGAAATCACTTTAGATGAAGCTTATGAAAAAGCGAGTGTGCCAATGAAAGAGTTTATGGCAAATCATACACGTCAAAAAGATCTAGAGTTATTTTTAAATTACAATCAAATGGACCGTCCAGAAACGATTGAAGAAATTCCATTGACGATGATGGTTCCAGCATTTGCATTAAGTGAGATAAAAACAGCCTTTCAGATGGGGTTTATGATTTTTATTCCATTTTTAGTTATTGATATGATAGTAGCTAGTGTTTTAATGTCGATGGGTATGATGATGTTACCACCAGTTATGATTTCTTTACCATTTAAAATTTTATTATTTGTTTTAGTAGACGGTTGGTATTTAATTATTCAGTCGTTATTAGAAAGTTTCTAGGAGGGGTTTATTAATGTCAGGAGATATGGTCGTTGCAATTGCAGAAAGAGCCATTAGTGTTATATTACTAGCTTCCGGCCCCCTTCTAATTATTGCATTATTAACAGGTTTATCGGTGAGTATATTTCAAGCGACAACACAAATTCAAGAACAGACATTGGCATTTGTACCGAAAATTGTGGCTGTTTTAGTAGCAATCGTTATTTTTGGCCCATGGATGATTGCACAAGTGACTACATTTGGTGCGGAGATTTTTGGAAATCTGTCGCGTTATGTCGGGTGAAATGAATGGAGCAGCTACTTGAACAGTTTTATCCGTTTCTAACCGTTTTTTTACTCGTTTTTGCAAGAGTGAGTGCTTTTTTTGTAACGGTACCAATTTTTTCTTATCGTTCAATACCTATTGTGCCAAGGTTATTTATCGCCATAGGATTAGCAGCGATTATGACTTCAGTTATCGTCGTTCCAGAAGATCCACTAGTAATCGATAGCATGTATGTATTGCTCGTTATAAAAGAAGTCATCGTCGGTTTGCTCATAGGAATGGTCGCTTTTATGATCATGTCAGCAATTCAGATTGCTGGAGGTTTTGTTGATTTCCAGATGGGATTTGCAATAGCTAACGTCATTGACCCTCAAACAGGGGCTCAATCTCCTTTACTCGGCCAATTTTTCAATGTCTTAACGATGCTATTATTACTTGCTTTAGATGGACATCATTTAATTTTAGACGGCATTTTTTATAGTTATCAATTTTTGCCGATAGACCAATTGGCACTTCATGTAGAAGATGGGCGTATGGCTCAGTTCATTGTTCAAACATTTGCTGTAACATTTGCCATTGCTTTTCAAATGGCAGTTCCTGTCGTAGCGACATTGTTTCTAGTCGATTTAGCGTTAGGAATTACTGCGAGAACGGTGCCACAATTGAATATTTTCGTTGTCGGTTTCCCAATTAAAATCGGAGTAAGTTTTCTCGTGTTATCCGCAATGGCTGTCGTTTTATTAACACTCGTACGGAAGTTGTTTGATTTCATGGCAGTGAGTATGAGAGATTTAATGCTTATTTTAGGAGGCGGATAGTTATGCGTCTGACATTAGATCTTCAATTTTTTGCTGGTGAAAAAACAGAAAAAGCGACACCTAAAAAGAGGGAAGATTCACGAAAGAAAGGTCAAGTTTTAAAAAGTCAAGATGTTACGAGTGCGCTCGTTTTATTATCTGTCTTTCTTTTTTTATTTTTTGCAGGCGGTTTAATGAGCAATCAAATTTTTCGTTTTTTTCAACAGTCCTTTACTGAATATGTAACAATTCTTGATTACACATCAGATGACCTTATGCTTATTTATACAGAGATGTTGTTTCAAGCGGGGATGATCGTCTTACCGATTATGTTAATTGCAGTGATTGCAGCAGTGAGTGCTAACTTATTACAAATCGGATTTTTATTTACAACGCATCCGTTAAAATTCGACTTGAAAAAAATTGATCCAATTAAAGGGGCGAAAAGAATTTTTTCTATCCGAGCAATTGTAGAATTGTTAAAATCGATATTAAAAATCACATTTATTGGATCGGTTACCTTTTTAATTGTTTGGACGAATTTAGGAGAAGTACTCGCATTAGCGATGAAGACTCCAGCAGAAACGTTAGCATCTGTTGCTCATCTCGTTGCAATTATGGGAATTATCGCATCTTTTGTATTGTTGTTTATTTCTATTCTTGATTATTTTTATCAAAAGTACGATTATGAGAAGAATTTGCGTATGTCAAAACAAGATATTAAAGATGAGTATAAAAATATGGAAGGAGACCCATTGATCAAGTCTCGTATCCGTCAAACTCAAAAAGAAATGGCTACGCGCCGAATGATGCAAGAAGTACCCGATGCGGATGTTGTGATTACTAACCCGACCCATTATGCGATTGCCTTAAAGTATGAAGACGAAGAAATGGCAGCACCGATTGTAGTTGCTAAAGGTGTAGACTTTGTCGCTCAAAAAATAAAGATGATCGCAAAAGAGCACGATGTCATGCTAGTAGAAAATCGACCACTTGCTCGAGCGATGTACGATGAAGTAGAAATTAATGAAGAAGTTCCAGAACAATTTTTTAAAGCAGTAGCAGAAGTCTTAGCATACGTCTATCGAATGAAGCGTAAAATTTAGTAAGGAGGGGATGGCGTGCAATTTAGAGATATAGGTGTATTAGCTGCGGTAATTATGATTGTTGTTATGCTAGTCATCCCATTACCGTCATGGTTGTTAAGTTTTTTAATTATCGTTAATATTACACTCGGTTTACTCGTCTTACTGACAGCAATGAATATGCAAGAAGCGTTACAATTTTCTATTTTCCCTACCTTATTATTGTTATTGACGTTGTTCCGATTAGGACTTAACGTTTCTACGACACGTGCAATTTTAACACGCGGTGAAGCAGGTGGAGTTGTTGACACATTTGGTACATTCGTTACCGGAGGAAACGTTGTTGTCGGTCTTGTCGTATTCGTTATTTTAGTCATTATCCAATTCATCGTTATTACGAAAGGGTCTGAACGTGTTTCTGAAGTTGCTGCACGTTTCACACTTGATGCGATGCCAGGAAAACAGATGAGTATTGATGCGGATTTAAACGCGGGGATGATCTCGGAAGTTGAAGCTCGAGAACGTCGTGAAAAAGTAAGTAACGAAGCAGACTTTTATGGTGCGATGGATGGTGCGACGAAGTTCGTTAAAGGAGATGCGATTGCAGGAATTATTATCGTCATCATTAACTTACTCGTCGGTATGATTATCGGAGTCGCTCAAATGGATTTAACCTTTGCAGAATCAGCAGAACGTTTTTCTCGCTTAACAGTAGGGGATGGAATTGTGTCACAAATTCCAGCATTACTTATTTCAACGGCGACCGGAATTGTTGTTACGCGTGCAACGAGTGAAGGAAACCTCGGGTCCGATATTACACAACAGTTACTAGGCCAGCCGAAATTATTATACATAGCAGGGACGACAATTTTACTCCTTGGTTTAGCGACGCCTATTAGTAATTTATTGACGATTCCGATCGCTGCTGCTCTATTTATTGGCGCAACGATTATGAATCGCGAAGTAGAAGAAGATCCGGAAGAAATCTTTGAAGAGGAAGAAGAAGAAGCTGTCGATGATATGCGGAGTCCAGAAAATGTCGTCAGTTTATTAAATGTCGATCCTATTGAGTTTGAGTTTGGGTATGGGCTCATTCCATTAGTTGATGCAGAACAAGGGGGAGACTTACTTGACCGTGTGATTATGATTCGCCGACAACTCGCCTTAGAGTTAGGTCTTGTCATTCCTGTTGTTCGTATTCGAGACAATATTCAATTACAGCCAAACGAATATCGAATTAAAATTAAAGGAAATGAGATGGCACGAGGTGAATTGTTACTGGATCATTATTTAGCGATGAGTCCAGGAGGGGAAGACCATATTGAAGGTATTGATACTGTAGAGCCTTCATTTGGATTGCCAGCGAAGTGGATTACAGAAGAGCATAGAGAAGAAGCAGAGATTTTAGGTTATACTGTCGTAGACCCACCGAGCGTTGTATCTACACATTTAACAGAAATTATTCGAGCAAATGCAGCAGAGCTACTCGGACGTGAGGAAACGAAGCAGTTGATCGATCATATGCGTGAAACTTCACCAATTTTAGTCGATGAATTAACACCAACGCCTTTATCAGTAGGAGAAATTCAAAAAGTGCTTGCTCGTTTATTAGCTGAAAATGTTTCTATTCGTAATTTACCTGTTATTTTTGAAACATTGGCAGATTACTCACAGTTCACTTCAGATATTGAATTATTAACGGAGTATGCTCGTCAAGCATTAGCGCGACAAATTACTGCTCAATACGCACCAGCAAGTGGACCTTTACAAGTATTAACGGTTTCAAATGAAGTAGAAGAATTAGTTTCTAATCATATCCAAGCGACAGAGCATGGAAACTTTTTAGCACTCCCTCCTCAGACTTCTCAACAAATCTTAGAAGCATTTGCGAATGAAGTAGAGAGAGTAGCATTGATGGATCAAACACCGGTTGTACTATGTTCACCAACAGTGCGGATGTATATTCGCCAAATGACCGAACGTTATTTTCCACAAATTCCAATTTTGTCTTATAATGAATTAGAAGCATCAATTGAAGTACAAAGTGTCGGAGTGATAGATGTATGAAAAATAATGCAAAACGATATATAGCCGATACGATGGTTGAAGCAATGGAGCGCGTACGTACAGATCTTGGAGAAGATGCTGTTATCGTACGCTCTTCTGTTATTAAGCCTAAAGGTCTTTTCAAATGGTTCAAGAAAAACCAAGTAGAAGTAGTTGCGATAAAGCAGAATGAACATTCTTCTACTACGCTCATACAGCCACCTGTCGTAGAGGATGAACGACCATTTACAATGGAAGTGACGAAAGAATTGGAAGAAGTGAAACAGTTGTTGCAACAAATGAAACACCAAACATTGACGACTCATTATCCACCACTTCTAGAAAAAATGTACCAACATTTATTAGAACAAGAAATTAATGAAACATTCGTTAATGAATGTTGCACAAAAATATTTGAACAAATAAAAGCAGCGCCTGAAATAGATTGGACGGAAGAAAAAATTGTTAGTGAAACGAAAGAATACTTTTTTAGTAAGTTATCGGTGTTGTCTTACGGAGGAGTTACGCATAAAAAACGTTTCATTAATATTATAGGGCCAACGGGCGTTGGTAAGACGACGACAATTGCGAAAGTTGCTGCTCGAACGTTATTAGAAAAGAAGAAAAAAATTGCTTTTATTACGACAGATACGTATCGAATTGGAGCAATTGAACAATTAAAAACGTATGCAAATTTATTGCAATCACCAGTTGAAGTCGTTTATACACGAAACGATTATAAAGAAGCGCTAAAAGCATTGGAAGAATATGATTTTATTTTTATCGATACAGCAGGTAGAAATTATCGAGAAAATGAATACGTTGAAGAATTAAAAGAAGTGTTGCCGTTCGATGAAACGATGGAAACGTATTTAGTTTTATCTGCTACATCAAAAGAGCGTGATATGGATGCGGTGATTCGTCAGTTTCATTCAATACCGATTGAACAGTTTATTTTTACAAAAATTGACGAAACATCAACGATTGGCCCGATTATTAACATGATGGTGAAATATAATAAAGGGATCGCTTATTGCACAGATGGTCAAGAAGTGCCAGAAGATATTATTCAAGTGACGGCTCAATCATTAACCGAAGCGATTGTAAAGGGTGCTTATGATGAGAAATGATCAAGCAAAGAAATTACGTGAACTCGTTCAATCTCCTGAGATGTCATTTTCGTCTACGACGAGTCATACGATAGCGATTGTTAGTGGCAAAGGAGGCGTAGGGAAAACAAACTTTACTGTCAACTTTGCATTAACTCTCGCACGTGAAGGAAAAAGAGTATTAATTTTTGATATGGATCTAGGAATGGGAAATGTTCATCTGTTATTAGGAGCATCTCCTTCTTTTGATATGATGGATTATATTCAAAATGATCAGCCATTATCAGAGGTTATTTATACGTATGAATCACTAATTTCGTACATTAGTGGAGGCTCCCAGCTAAATGAGATTGTCCATTGGTCTCCAGTAATGGTTGAACGATTGTTTCAAGCATTTCAACGAATAGAAAGTGAGTACGATTATATTTTATTCGATATGGGTGCTGGTGTGAGTGAGCATTCACTAGATATTATCGAGTCTGTCGAAGATGTAATCGTCATTGCAACGGAAGAACCGACATCTATTACAGATGCTTATTCGATGATGAAATTTCTCACATTACGCAATGAAAAAACACCGATTTCTATCGTGAGTAATCGTGTAGAAAATAAAAAGAACCCATTAGATGTTGCTAAAAGATTGCAATATGCGATGGATCGTTTTTTGAATAAAAAGATCCATATTTTAGGGTATATCGAAGAAGATCCCGTAGTTCGTCAATCGGTTATTGCGAGAGTACCTTACGTTCAACACGCTCCTCATGCGACCGCTTCGCTCAATATGCGCCGAATTGTTCAGCAGTTTTTAGGAAAAGAGATGACGAGTTCTTCAACAAAGCGATCATTTTTAGAAACGATGAAAAGATGGTTGCAGAGAGGATGAAATAAGTTCATGAGTAAAAAGAAAGTATTAGTTGCCGACGACTCTGCTTTTATGAGGAAAATTGTGAGCGATGCTTTTGAAGAACATCCTAATTTAGAAGTAGTGAGTGTAGCGCGAACAGGAAAAGAAGTATTAACAAAAGTCGGTTTTTTATCACCAGATGTCGTCATTATAGACCTTGAATTACCGTTAATGGATGGTTTAGCGACGATTGAGCGATTGATGAAGACAAATCCTTTACCAATCATTGTTTTAACGAGTCCGACAACAAAAGCACAACAAAATACATTGCAATCTATGAAAAATGGGGCCATCGATTTTGTAGCAAAACCGAGCGGCCCTATTTCTTTAAATTTAGAAGAATTTCAATCGTTACTCGTTCAAAAAGTGCTACAAGTCGCAGAGGTAGATATGCGACCAAAAGTAGAAGAAAACCGAAAAAATATAAAAAAAGAGGTAAAAAGCTCGACTTTCAATGAAAAAGAATGGCGAAAGTCGAAAAAACTTTCGAAAACAAGTAAGACTTTTGTTATAATAGGTACATCGACGGGTGGGCCTAGAGCCTTGCAAGAAGTGTTAACTCGTTTACCGCGAGATTTTTCAGCACCGATCTTGATCGTCCAACATATGCCTAGAGGCTTCACAAAATCATTAGCTGAACGTTTAAATAAACAATGTCAAATTGAAGTGAAGGAAGCGACTGATGGTGAACGAATCAAAAATGCGACTGCTTATATTGCTCCAGGAGGGCAACATTTAAAGTTTCGTCAGCAAGGAAATCATTATTACATACACTTAGATCGAACGGAGCCACCGAGAAAAGCGCATCGCCCTGCGGTAGATGTTTTATTTGAAGCATGTGCAAACTATCCAGAATTGCAATACATTACTGTTGTGATGACTGGAATGGGGGCAGATGGTTGTGAAGGTGTACGACTTTTACGTCAGCAAGCACCACGCGTAGTAACGGTAGCAGAATCAGAAAATACAGCAGTGATTTATGGCATGCCAAAAGCAATCATTGAAAACGAGTTAGCTGATTATGTTGTCGATGTATCGAATATCGCAACAATGTTAGAAAAACTTTTAAAGTCTTGAGGGGGTATTCCAATGGATACAAGTCAATATTTAGATATGTTTTTAGACGAAAGTAGAGAACATTTACAACTTTGTACAGATAAATTATTAGAGTTAGAACAAACACCAGAAGATATTGCTATTGTAAATGAAATTTTTAGAGCGGCTCATACATTAAAAGGAATGTCTGCAACGATGGGGTATGATGATATTGCAGATTTGACACATAAGATGGAAAACGTCCTTGATGCTATTCGTAATGAAGAAATTCCTGTCACAACAGAAATTTTAGATGTTGTATTTGAAGCGGTCGATTATTTGGAAGAAATGGTAGAAGATATCGAAGATGGAGGGGACGGACAAAAAGATGTTCGACAATTAGTCGCAGCTTTGCAAAACCTTCAAGAAGGAAAACCGGTAGATGAAGTGAGAGAAGAACAACAAGCAGTGGCTACTTCAACGGAGCAACAAGTAGCAATAGAAGAAACGAAGCTGACGTATGATGAATTTGAAGCGACAGTGATTGAACAATCGCTCGATCAAGGTTTTCATGCGTTTGAGATTGCTATTAAACTTCGAGACGACTGTATTTTAAAAGCAGCACGTGTTTATATGTTGTTTGAAAAACTAGAAGAAGTAGGCGAAGTGATTAAGTCTTTCCCAGCAGCGGAGCAGTTAGAAAATGAAGAATTTGATACAGACTTTACAATCGTTTTATTAACGAAAGAATCTTTAGATGAAATAGAACATCGTTCAATCAATGTATCAGAAGTAGAGCGAGTAAACATCGTTGCTCTCACAAAGGAACATTTTACGAAAACTGAAGAAAAAGAAACGACAGAAGTATCCGTTACTCCTGTTCAAGAAGAAGGAACAGAAGCGACGAAACGCTCACCGAAAAAAGAGAAAAAATCACCGGACAAGAAACGACAGAAACGTTCGCGAGGAAGTCAAACAATCCGCGTAAATATTGAACGACTCGATATTTTAATGAACTTGTTTGAAGAGCTCGTCATTGACCGTGGGCGCCTTCAATCGATTGCTAGTGAATTAAACAACACAGAGTTGAATGAAACTGTTGAACGAATGACACGCGTATCAGGAGACTTACAAAACATTATTTTAAATATGCGTATGGTTCCTGTAGAAACAGTCTTTAATCGTTTCCCTAAAATGGTCCGCCAATTAGCACGCGATTTAGATAAAAAAGTAAAGCTAGAAATTATCGGAGCGGAAACAGAGCTTGATAGAACGGTCATTGATGAAATCGGAGATCCCCTCGTTCATTTAATTCGAAACGGTTTAGACCATGGAATTGAAATGCCAGAAGAACGTTTAGCAAAAGGGAAGCCAGAAACAGGAACAATTACTTTACGTGCTTATCATTCAGGAAACCACGTATTCATCGAGTTAGAAGATGATGGAGCAGGAATCAATCGTGAAAAAGTATTAGCGAAAGCATTAGAAAATGGCATTGTTACTGAGGAAGCGGCAGAGACATTAACGGACCGTCAAGTAGCAGAGTTAATTTTAGCTTCAGGATTCTCTACTGCGCAATCAGTTACAGGAGTTTCAGGGCGTGGAGTAGGTCTTGATGTTGTAAAAAGTACAATCGAGTCACTCGGCGGCTACATTTCAATTGACTCAAAAGAAGGAGAAGGTTCACTTTTCCAAATTCAATTGCCATTAACATTATCAATTATTTCTGTCATGTTAGTGAAGTTAAAAGAAGAACTGTACGCGATTCCTCTTTCTTCTATTATCGAAACAGCGATCATTCAATCATCTGATGTGTACAATGCACATAACCAACGAGTGATCGATTTCCGTGGACGAATTGTACCCCTTGTTTATTTGAAAGAAATCTTCAATGTTCCTGACCAAGAAGAAGAAGGTGAGTTCCAATCGATCGTCATCGTACGAAAAGGAGAGAAACTTGCTGGACTCGTTGTCGATTCGTTTATCGGACAACAAGAGATTGTCTTAAAATCACTCGGCAATTACTTACAAAATGTATTTGCGATTTCTGGAGCGACAATTTTAGGAAATGGTCAAGTAGCATTAATTGTAGAGTGTAATTCACTAATTGAATAAAGGTGGGAAAACGATGAAAAAAGAAGTAGTTTTATTCGATGAAGAACAACCGAAGGAGCCTGCAAGCCAAAAAGTTATTGTGTTTCAATTAACAGATAAAGAATATGCAATGCCAATTGATGTTGTGACGACGATTGAAAAAGTATTATCTATTACGCGTGTACCTAATACACCTAACTATGTAAGAGGTGTTATTAACTTGCGTGGAGTAGTGACACCTATTGTAGATTTGCGCGCTCGATTTGGCATGCCGGAAAAAGAAGTAGATGATGAGAGCCGTATTATTATCGTTTCTATGGAAGATTATGAAGTAGGTGTGATTGTCGATGCGGCAAATGACGTTGTAGACATTTATCTTGAAAATATTGAACCACAACCAGAAGTTGTCGGTTCAATTGAATCAGAATTTATTTCAGGTGTAGTGAAAGCAGAAAATCATCTATTAGCAATGCTTGACTTAGAAAAAGTATTAGAGCCGTTACAACGAGGGAAAAAAGATGATTGATTTTACGATTACACCGATGCATTTAGATGTTTTAAAAGAAATTGGTAATATCGGAGCTGGAAATGCAGCGACAGCTTTATCGACTGTACTTCAGCAACCGATCAATATGCATGTTCCGAGCGTAGAAATCGTTTCTTTCGAAGAAATGTTTGCACTTGCAGGAGGGCCTGAAAAAGTAGTAGCTGGTGTGTATTTAAGAATACAAGGAGATATTACCGGAACGATGTTTTTCGTACTGCCTCTCGAGTCAGCAAATCGTTACATTCAAAATCTAATGAATGATCCAACATATACATTAACGAATAAAGAAAATGATAAGATTGGACAATCTGCACTACAAGAGTTAGGAAATATTTTATCCGGATCGTATCTATCTTCTTTGTCGGATTTCACACAATTAAATATTCAACCGACGGTCCCTTCATTAAATATCGATATGGTTGGCGCGATTATTAGTTTTGGTCTTGTAGAGCTATCTCATTATAGCGATGAAGTAATCGTTATCAATACACAAATAGAACAACCGAGTGAACAAGGTGCTTCTCAATATGTCGGTCACTTTTTCTTATTACCAGACCCCCCATCTTATCAAACGATATTTCAATCACTAGGAGTTATGTAAATGTTTCGAAGAACAGATGTTATCCGTGTAGGTATCGCAGACATGAATATTGTGAAAGAACCTCAACTCATTCGAACATCAGGTTTAGGCTCTTGCGTAGGTGTCGTCATATATGACCCGATGAAAAAAGTAGCGGGGATGATTCATGTTATGTTACCAGATTCAACATTAGGTAAGTCGACAAAAGTGAATATTGCAAAGTTTGCAGATACAGGGATTCCTGCTTTGATTGAACAGTTAGAGGGGGAAGGAGCAAGACGTTTTTCATTGCGAGCAAAAATTGCAGGGGGCGCACAAATGTTTCAGTTCGGGTCGGAGGATACCGTACGAATTGGTCCGAGAAATGTCGCAGCGGTAAAAGAGCAATTGCGTAAATTTTCAATCCCAATCATTGCAGAAGATACTGGCGGTTCTAAAGGAAGGACGATAGAGTTCGATCCGGTAACGACAAAGCTTAATATTCGAACGGTGAACGAAGGAACAAAAGAGATTTAATAGTAACAAGAACCATTTTTGTTAAAAAGAAAACCAAAAATGGTCAAAATGGCTCATAAATGATGAGGAAAGAATGAAAAAGACAAAAAAACACCATTTTTCATCTATCGAAAGACATTGATTTTCTTCATATAGCGAAATGAAATAGGGACTTTATTCTATAAAAAGAAATAAATAGATATAGAAATTCGTGTTTCATTCATCGAAAGTCGCCTTTTTGATTGTTATCTATTATGATAGAAAGGAGGACTTACAATCGAGGGGTTGATGTCAGTGAAGGAACATCAGTTAGAGCGTTATTGGGATTTGTGGGTAGAAGAACGTGACCCCGAAGCGGGAGATGCACTTGTTCGAGAGTATAAACCATTAGTAGACTATCACGTACAACGTGTTAGTGCTGGCTTACCGAGTAATGTTTCTAGAGATGAGATAATGAGTTTCGGTTTACAAGGGCTTTTTGATGCCTTAACAAAGTTTGACCGAAGTAGAGATTTGAAGTTTGATACGTATGCGTCTTTTCGCATTCGTGGTTCTATTATGGACGGATTAAGAAAAGAAGATTGGTTGCCGCGTTCTTTACGCGAGCGTGCGAAAAAAGTAGAAGAAGTAACGCGTGAGTTGGAACAGAAAAAGATGCGCAATGTAACAGCGGATGAAGTTGCCGAAGAGCTTGGCATAGATGTAAATGATGTCTATGAAGCTTTTCAAGAGCGACAACTTTCTTATGTTTTGTCTGTTGATGAGCAAAGTTCTGATGAAGACGAAGAAGGTTCTCCTTACATGTCTGTCCTTCACGATGAAGAAGTAGAAACACCAGAAGAACAGACGTTGAAACAAGAATTAATTACTGAATTGATTCATGCGATCGAAGATTTAACAGAGCGTGAACAATTAATCTTAAGTTTGTTTTACACGGATGGATTAACATTGACGGAGATTGGGAAAATTTTAGATTTATCGACGTCACGCATTTCTCAAATTCATACGAAAGCGTTGTTTAAGTTAAGGAAAGTGTTAGCAAGCGAAGTGATGAACGGAGGGTTTCTATGAGTTTGAAAGCTGTAGAGTTGCAGATTGCCTTACCGAAAACATTTGAAGCGGGAAAGATTTCTGAACAAAAGCAGCAACAATCACAACTTCATCATGATTTAGGACATGAAGCTGCTTTGAAAGAAGCAGAGCGTAATAAGAGGCGCATATTAGAAACGACCGATACGGAAAAACTGAAAAAAGAAGATGAAGAAAAGAAAAAAGAGAAAGAGCGACAAGAACAACAGAAGAAAGAAGGAAGAAAAAAAGGCAAGAGACATCCTTATAAAGGTTCTTTTGTCGATTTTTCAAGTTAATCATGACAACAATTGTAACATTGCTCTTTATTTTTCAGCTCGTCAGCTTTTCATTACTCTTCGCTTTATATTTGAAAGTGAAGGCGAAAGAAACGGATGCACTGAAAAATAAACAGATGTATGAAGAAATGCAAAAGTCACTGATTGTTTATATTGATGAAATGAAGAAGGAAAACGATCGGTTTTTAGAGGCGATCGATCGTCAACAATCGACACTAACGATTGAAAAAGAACAAACAGATGATAGAGAAGGTCGAACACCTTCAAAAGCTGAAGAAGAACAGTGGAAGAAGGTCCGAGTGGTACCACCAACTCTCGCTCATCAACGTTATCAAGAAAAACAAATAAAAGAGAAACAACAAATAGAAGAGTCAGTAGAAGAGCAGGAAGAAGAAACAGAAGATCCTATTTTAATGCTTTATGAAAACGGACATACGATCGAAGAAATCGCGAAACAGCTTCAATTAGGTAAAACAGAAGTAGAATTACATATTAAGTTTCGCACATAAATTGTTGCAATCTCTTTAGACCTATGCTATATTAGCAAATGGTATTACAACACACGTATGTGGATAGTAAGGTTGGTGCGAATTCGTCCCCTTATTAGGAGAAGCATACGGAGGAAATAACCACTAGGAGGAATATAAAATGGCAGTAGTAACAATGAAACAATTACTCGAAGCAGGTGTACATTTCGGACACCAAACACGCCGTTGGAACCCGAAAATGAAAAAATACATTTTCGTAGAACGTAACGGTATTTACATCATCGATTTACAACAAACGGTGAAAATGTTAGGTGACGCTTACAATGTAATGCGTCAAATCGCAGCTGACGGAGGAAAAGTTCTTTTCGTCGGTACGAAAAAACAGGCACAAGATTCTATTCGTGAAGAAGCAGAACGTGCTGGACAATATTTCGTTAACCAACGTTGGTTAGGTGGAATGCTCACAAACTTCCAAACGATCCAAAAACGTGTTTCACGTATGAAAGAGATCGAGAAGTTACAAGAAGACGGGATCTTCGAAGTACTTCCTAAAAAAGAAGTTTCTGAATTAGAAAAAGAACACGCACGCTTAATGAAATTCTTAGGCGGTATCCGTGATATGAAACAGTTACCAGAT
>JASLGI010000152.1 GCA_030149685.1 Bacillaceae bacterium
AAATTGCAATTGCAAATAAGACAATTGCTGCAGGGTGATCTTGTTTCAATTCAAGCGAAACGATCCAACCGATAATTAAAAACGCGAGTGAAAACATCGTGACGATATTTTCTTTTTTCTTATAAAACGGTACTTTCGGTGCGTTACGACGTTTATGCGTATCCGCTACGACAATCCCATCAAACGCTCCTGCTTTTTCTAAATCTTCGACCGTTACATCTCCTTCGATCGCTACTTTTGATGCGCCGAAGTTGACGTGTACATTTTTCACATTCGGTAATTCTTTTAAATTTTCTTCAAATTGAATCGCACAACTCGCACAATTCAAATTTTCTAACCGAAACTCTTCCGCCTTCGCTGCATTAATGATGATCGGTTCTTTCGTTGCTTCTTCGTGCTCGACTCCGCAGTCACAGGCGTCTCCTTCTTCATGCTCATGTTCACTTTCTTCTGTCGAACAACAAGCATCTCCTTCTTCATGTGTATGACCGGTTTGGCAATCACATGTATCTTTCCCACAATCGCATGTATCATGGTCTGTTCCACAACCGCATGCATCATGATGTGTATGTTTTGTCATTGTTCTTCCTCCTCAATTGCATGCTCATACGCCGTGCGTACGAGTGCGTGAATATGTTCATCCGCCAATGAGTAATACGCCATCTTTCCGATGCGTTCGGATTTTGCAAGCGAGCGATCTTTCAAATAACGTAAATGGTGAGACGCTGTTGCATCACTCACACCGATCATCGCAGCAATATCGCAAACACACATTTTATCTACTTTCGTTAAAGCTGCTGCAATTTGTAATCGCGTAGAATCTGCCAGTGCTTTAAAAATCTCTACCATCATATTTAAATGAGGCAATGCCGGTATTCCTTCACGAGCGACCTGCACCGTTTCCTCATGAACAATCTTCACTTCGCACGTATCATTCGACATGTTTCCACTCCCTTTCATTCAAACGTTCATTTGATTGTATCTGTAGTATAAGTCGCTTTTTCTCCATTTGCAATACCTTCATTCAAATAGACGTTTGAATGTATCGAAAGCCTTAGCTAAGCCGTAATCATTCCTTTTTTGACGAAGAAAAAAACTACGAACCGCTTACTTTCGTAAACGTTTCGTAGTTTCTATCAATCGAAACAAACATCTTCTTCCATTAAGTCTCGAACGCGGCTCACTTGATGTTTATCCGCTAAAATATAAAGCACATCATGCGCTTCGAGTACGGTTTGTCCCGTCGGCATGACGAGTTGGCCATCGCGAATAATCGCGGAAATGACCGTATCTTTTGGTAAATCAAGTTCTTGTACTTCCACATTTAAAATGGGGGAATTGACTGAAATTTCAACTTCTAACATTTCTGCATTCGCTTTATCCATCGAAACGAGCTCTAATTGGTGAATACGCTCAGGTTTCGGTGGTGCTTCTAGTCCTAAGAGACGTGCCACTTGAGAAATCGTCGACCCTTGGAGTAAAGCAGATGTAATCACGATGAAGAAGACCATATTAAAGTAAAGATATGCATTGTCTACACCAGCAAGTAGTGGGAATGTTGCAAGTACGATCGGTACTGCTCCACGAAGTCCTGCCCAAGAAATAAACAATTTTTCTTTGAATGTATAATCGAAGAAAATCGTCCCGACAAATACAGCAATCGGACGTGCGACGAACATAAGAACGAATGATAAAATTAACCCTTTTGAAATGAGGTCCCAATTCGCTAATTCGCTCGGGAATACGAGAAGACCTAAAATAACGAACATGACGAGTTGCATGAGCCATGCAAACCCTTCTTGGAAACGGAAAATCGAATGGCTATGGTTCAATTCGCGGTTTCCGATTAAAATACCCGCGATATAGACAGCGAGTAAACCACTACCGCCGACGACTGCTGTAATACTGTAGATAGCCATCGCAAAACCGATTGAGAATACAGCATACAACCCACTCGCATCGAGTTTTACTTTGTTCATCCATTTCGAAGCAATATAACCGAGACCGAGACCGAGGAGTAAACCGAGTCCCATCTGCAAGAAGAAGTTTAAAATTAAGTTGCCAAATGCAAAATCATCCATCGTGAGCCATTGTAAGAAAGCGACTGTTAAAAACATCGCCATCGGGTCGTTCGAACCTGACTCCATCTCAAGTGTCGATGACATTTTTGGCTTAATATTTTGTCCACTCATCACAGAGAAAACAGCCGCTGCGTCTGTCGAACTTACGATCGAACTGAGTAAAAACGACTCAATCCACCCGAGACCTAACACGTAATGGACCGCAACAGCAAGTACCGCTGCCGTAATGACAACACCAAGTGTCGCAAGCACTCCTGCTCCCTTTAATACCGGACGGACGTTTTTCCAATCCGTCTGTAATCCCCCTTCGAATAAAATAACGACGAGGGCAATCATTCCGATCGTTTGAGCAAGTTGCGCGTTTTCAAAATAAATAAGTCCTGTAATATCACTTCCGAGAATCATCCCTAAAATCATAAACAAAACGAGCGCAGGCACACCGGCCCGCGACGTCAGTTTCGTCATTAAAACCCCTGACAATAAAAAGAATCCGATCAACAGAACGACCATATCAACTGAAAAATCACCAATCATCGTTGACGCGATTAAATTCGTTCAATCGTTTGTTCGTTTGATAAATGTTGAACAAATCCATCACTCCCTCCTTTTTCATTACGTATTTGATTCTTTCTCTTCTCCGACGATACGAACTTCAAGCTCCAGCTCAACGTCGAATTTTTCTTTCACTTCACGACGTACCATACGAATCGTTTCGATATAATCAGTCGCTGTTGCATCATTTTTATTAATGATAAACCCAGCATGTTTCGTCGATACTTCTGCACCGCCGCAACCTTTTCCTTGTAAACCACTATCTTGAATTAATTTCCCCGCAAAATATCCAGGTGGACGTTTAAAGACACTTCCTGCTGAAGGATATTCAAGCGGTTGACGAGATTCGCGTTGATGCGTTAAGTCATCTACTTTCGCTTGAATCTCTTCGCGGTCCCCTTTTTCTAAAACGAATGTCGCTGAAATGACATAGTACCCTTCTGTCGAAATGATACTCGTACGATAACCGAGTGCGAGCTCATCTTTTTGTAATGTGAAACGACGTCCTTCTTTCGTTAACACATCGACCGACTCGACGACATCCTTCATTTCACCTCCATAAGCTCCTGCGTTCATCATCATTCCACCGCCGACAGAACCGGGAATACCACAAGCAAACTCAAAGCCTGTTAAACTCTCTTCTGTTGCTCGACGAGAAAGATCGATCAAATGAGCTCCCGCTTGTGCATACATCTCTGTACCGTCGACACGAATCTCATCTAAGGCACTTAAATGTAAAACGATTCCACGAACACCGCCATCACGAACGATCATATTGGACCCATTCCCTAATAAAAGTAAAGGAATGTCGTTTTCGTGCGCGTAACGCACTGTCTTTTCCATCTCTTCTTCCGTCGCTGGAATGACGAGAAAATCAGCAGCTCCTCCGAGTGCTGTTTTCGTATATTTTGATAATGGTTCATCTTGAAACACTTGACCTCGTTCAACTAACGTATTTAATGCGCCAAAAATCTCCTTTTTATCCATCGATACAATCCTTTCAATTCGTTCTCTCTTTTAGTTTACATAATAATAGACGTTCGAAAACATCTACCGTTTCTTTTAACCTCAACATTATAATTATGCTTGCTTTTTCAACTTTTGACAAGCGCTATCCATTGAAAGACGACGAAGGATTTCACTTTTCTAAAAAAGAACAAAAAAAGTTGCCTATTCAGCCATAATTGACGAATAGACAACGATTTTTCTACTTATAGGTCGCATCCTTCTGGTCCGCACGTTCCGCCTTTAGTACCTAAATCGAGTGATTCTACCTGTTCTTCTGGTGTAATCCCTTCTTTTTCAGCTACTTGAGCGATCGCTTGAGCGAATACTTCCGGTGGAAGTGCACCTGGTACCGCATATTTGCGGTTGAATAAGAAGTAAGGTGCTCCTTGAATACCGATTTGGCGTGTCATCATAATATCTTGAACGACTGCATCGCCGTAATCGTCGCCTTCTAACACTTTGCGCACTTCTTCTCCGTCAAGACCGACTTCTTCTGCGTAACGAACGAGTACGTCTGTCTGTCCGATACTTTCAGCGTCTGTGAAATAACCGCGTAACGTACGGTCGATCATTTCATCACCTTTACCACGCTCTTCTGCGTATTTTGCTAAACGGTGTGCTTTATTCGTATTTGTCGGTGTCATCTCATCAATGTTGTACACTAAACCGACTTCTGCCGCTTGTTCTTTAACACCTTCCATCATATTGCGCATATCTTCGACTGTTTTCCCTTGGCTTTCATACTTTTTCGCAAGAGCGACTTCAATCGGAGTATCCGATACTTCCGGTGTCGTTGGATCAAGTTCAAATGAACGGAATGTCACGTCGACTTGTCCAGCAAAGTCTGACATTTCAATTCCTTTTTCTAAATACGTTTTTCCGAGGTAGCAAAATGGGCATGTGAAATCTGACCATACCTCTACTGAAATTCTGTTTGTCATCGATAATATCCCCTTTCATATTCTGTACTATTGTAAAGTCCCGCTAAAAAAGAAACAATGAATATGCACTAGAGGGTATACGTCACATGAAAAAATCCCGCGAAATTTCGCGGGACTTTCTTATTTAAATGCTTCTGTTAATTGTGGAACGATTTGTTTTTTACGTGAAACGACACCTTCGAGGAATGCTGTGCCATCTTCAAGCGTTACGTCGAATGCTTTTTCGATTTTGTCTGTATGCTCACCGAGTGGTAAAACGACAGAATTGCTTTCTAAAATATCTGTAATAACGAGTGCGAAAAGATCTAATGAACGTTCTTCAATCGTTTCATTCATCGCTTGTTCAAGTTTTTCGCGTCGCGCTAAAATATCGTTTACATCAACTGCGTTTACTTGTGCAACGACAACTTTTGCTACTCCCATCGTAAACTCTTTCGCATCTAAGCTAATGAGTTCTTCTTCTGTTTTATCGCTTAAGTCCGCCCCTGCTTTAAGCATTGCTAAACCGTACTCTTCAACGTCTACACCTGCAATACGTGCAAGTTCATGTGCTGCTTCGCGATCTTCTTCTGTAAATGTCGGTGATTTGAAAAGAAGTGAGTCTGAAATAATTGCTGAAAGCATTACTCCTGCAATATTTGCTGGAATCTCTACATCGTTTTCTTTGAACATTTTATTAATGATCGTCGCTGAACATCCGACAGGCTCTGCGCGGAAATAAAGTGGACCTTCTGTTTCAAAGTTTGCGATACGGTGGTGGTCGATCACTTCAATAATTTGTACTTCGTCAATATCATCAACTGCTTGCTGGCGTTCGTTATGGTCGACGAGAATGACTTTATCTACTTCAGGTGCTGCTTTTTCGATGAAACGTGGCGCGTCAAAACCGAAATGTTCCAATGCGTATTTCGTTTCGTTCGACACCTCTCCTAAACGAACAGGTTCAACATTCCATCCGAGTTGTTCTTTTAAATATGCATAACTAATCGCAGACATAATAGAGTCTGTATCAGGGTTTTTATGACCGATAACTAATACTTTTTCTTTCATAAGGAATCCTCCTAAAATTTTTTCTTTCTACATTTTATCATATTCTTCTTCAAAGAACAGACGGAACAAAACTTTCCCTCAAGAAACTTTAAAAAAACTGCCTCTAGTAATTAGAGACAGCTGACTTCTTACTGTTCACGTGGCGCTTTTTTCGGCATACGGAATGTTGCAACGATGAGTGCAACCATTAAGAATATCCCGATATATCCAACGAATGGATAAAAGAGTGACACGAGTTTTGTAAATCCTAAGAAACTTAACGCAAAACCGATCAATACGGTCGCGAGTAAAAACAAATTAAACTTCTTCGTTCCGAGTTCAACGAAACGGGCACCGAATGCATAAAACATTCCGACCGCTGTGTTAAAAATCATCGCAAATAAAACGATTGCCATTAAAATACCGAGAATCGGTGAAATTTGGTTAATAATTGCAAGCATCGGCATCGCTTTATCACCGACGACATCGATTTGCGAGAATATCGCTAAGTGAGACAATACAATCATTAAACCGAGCGTTAATCCTCCAATAAATCCACCTGCTGCAGCGACGCGTTCATTTTTCTCCGCTCCGCCGATGACAAAAGCCATCGATGCCCCTACAGCAATGTTAAATGATACGTAGTTAATTGTTGCGACAATCCAGTTTGGTAACGTAGTTTCAACTTTTTCCGTATAAGGAACGAGTTGAGAGAAAGTTTGATCCATTGTGAAGACTGAATAAATTGAAGCCGCAAGTACTGCGAGGATGAGAAAGGGGGTAATACTACTAATAACATTTATGACTTTATGTGTATCGAGTACGACCGTTAACATAACGAGTACGACGAGAAGAAC
>JASLGI010000229.1 GCA_030149685.1 Bacillaceae bacterium
AATTTATTCCAAAGTATTTAGATATTTTGTTGCAAGATAAATATCGAGACGATATCGCTTCAATCATTATTGAAGGGCATGCCGACAATACAGGAGAGTATTTGTACAATCTTGGTTTATCACAAGAACGCGCATTTTCCGTATTGAAAATTATTTATTCGAAAGATTTTCCGAAGTTTGAGCAGCAAGAGTATTCGAAACAAGTAGTGACGGCAAACGGACGAAGCAATGTCGTGCCGGTCTATAAAGAAGATGGAAGTTACGATGCGGATGGATCACGTCGCGTAGAGTTTTTATTTCGATTGAAAGAAGAAGAAAAAATGGAAGAGATTCAAAAAGTAGTGGAGGATCAAAAGTGAAATTTACATTTAAGTATGAGCCGAAACTTTTTAGAGAATACGTCCAAAAAAACTTCTCACGAGCGAACTGGTTGCCTTATCCCAATTACGAACGAGAAACGTTCGTCAGTCGTTTAGCGAGGTTGCGCGGGCAAGTCGATATGCAGGTGGATGCGTCTGACGAGGCTTTTCGTCGGTGGATGGAGCAATTAGATCATTCTTACAAAATGTTATTGCCATTCGTTTATGAAGATTTTGAAACCGATGTTCAAAGGAAATATGCGCTGTTGGCGATGCAATCGATCGTCCAAGAAGAAAAAGTGGTGTTCGCTCACTTGTTGCAGCAATGTTATGCCACGAATACGTTCGTTCCGTATTGGTTACTTTTAACACGTGCGTATCAAGCAAATCCTGAACGATACAATGCTCATTGGCCATCACATGTGAAGGAGCAGTGGGCGGCGTACATTCGTGTTCAGACGAATCACGTTGAATATGTAGGCGACAAAATGCTTCAGCGGATCGCACACATCGAAGGAGTTTTGGACGATTATTTCATTCGGCCAGAACATGCGTTTTATCGTGAAGTACTCGTCTACGTGTTTGAGCGCGGGCCTATCGAATTATTTCAAAAGGAACGCTCGATGTTTCGTCAGTTGTTTGAAGAAGCGGATCAAGTAACGGCTCAACGGCTCGCGACAGGATTCATTCGAGCAGAGGCGATGGCTGTCTTAGAGAAAGAGTCGCAACTTATTTTTGACCGACTGCATACGTACGTGAAACGTCCGCTCTATTGGAATGAAACGCCACAAGATGCTAAAGAAGCTTTTCATCGTTGGTATTTAGGGACGAACCTTCGGGAATTCTTTGGCGGAATTGATCAAAACCACGAACGCTTTGAATATTGGGAAACGTTTATTCCACGTATGAAAGATGCGTTAGTGCTCGAAGACAATAAAACGATTTTGTTTTACTTTGAAGATGTCGTCATTATGGAAGTGTTAGGAATGGGAGCCGTTTACGTGTACGAAGCAAACGTCTTTGAAGGACATTTCGGACACTATATCCGACAATACCGAGAAGCGCTTGAAAGTGAGATGTATCAGACGCATGGTATCGTGACGTATCACTTAGATCGCGAAATGATTCGAGATAAAGCTCTCGTATATCGTGGTGGGTGGCTGTCTCATTCAGGGGCATGGCAAGGGAGATTTGATGAATATCTTGAACGATCATTAGGATGGGAGGTCACATAATGTTTAATTTTTTAAGAGGACGACGTACACCGAAACAGCAAACGATTGAAGTGCAGACGTCGAATGATCATCATGAATTAACGTTTCAGTTTTATAAAGTAGTGGACGGTGAAAAAGAAAAATTGCCGGTCCCCATTCCAACGTCTCGATTAAAAGAATTGAGCACGATCGAAGGGTTTCATCGCTATACGGCATTCGACTTATTGCGAGAAGATGGCCAAATACATGAAAATAATAAACTGTCCATTCGTCACTTGTATCGTTGGTTTGAAGCGGCCCATCGTGCCGAAGAAGTCGGATTCGAACAGTTAACAGAGGAAGAGCAAACTTTTGTAGAGTGGGCAGATATTGTCCAAGGTGTTTCGCCGAGTGTTGAGCTCGAGGATGTCGTAGGAGAGTTGAGTATTCAAGGGACACCTGCACTCGATCCTACGTTCGATTTAGAGTTGTATCAAGACGGGAAAAACTTAGCTCAAGTCGCGGCTGTTCATTTACCATTCGTTGTACAAGGGGACGTCCGCTATCATTTGCCGCTTCCGTTGTATCGACTTTTCGCAGCGATGCAACGGACCGATTATGAAGACGGTTACGAAAAAACAGCAGTCGTTCAAAAGTTAGCGACAGATGCTGGCGTTACGATGGATGATTTTTTAAAGAGAGAAGACTACCATCTCGTCGACTCGTACGAAATTGTACCGCATCCTGTCGATGATGAGACGGTTGAATTACGTGTCATCGGTTCATCGGAAGAGGCGACCGAACATTTAAATACGGTGCAACGAAGAAGTTCGACGCGACAAGGTATGCGTAGAGAACGTTATGTGAGCCCGAAAGAAATTGTAGAAGATGTTCAGACGATCCAACAAAAATCAGTTTTCCGCGGAGAAGAAATCCCGCAACTGTTACAAAACCCAGAAGCCTTTTTCCCAGATTTAAACGTTCCGTTTCATTTGGAAAATTTTTCAGATCGAGTCGTAGGGTTTACTAAAATTACTCGTCCGACTCTTCAAGTCATCGGGGAAGAACGACGATGGTTCGACCAAGAGACTGGCGAAACGTTAACGATCGACGAAGGT
>JASLGI010000180.1 GCA_030149685.1 Bacillaceae bacterium
GATACCACTACTACTTGCTTACCGTACCATTTAGCTTTATATTCCAACATGGTTCTAAATTGATGCCATGAAACTTCACTAATTACTTTAGATCGTTTACGATTTTTTAGCATATTTGATACTTGTAAATCTTCGATACCATCACATCGTGGTTTTTGATGATTTCAGTAGAGATTTTATGTAAGTAATCTGTTCGTGCATTGACGATCTTCTCATGTATTCTTGCGACTTTCCGTCTTTGTTTTTTATTTGGATATATACGAAATTTATATGCTTTATGAATTAGCATCGATTTCCACCTCCTCTTTATATTTACTAAAATTATATGTAAATGTAGTAAGTATACCAACAATATACTAGGGAGGTGGTGAGGTGATTGGAGCGAGTACCTAAACGAATTAAATATCCTGTTGATTGAGTAGTACGAATCGAGGAATATAGGGAACAACATTAGATCCGAACTTTTTCAGGAACTGTTTACGAATTGATACGGAAAGGGCTAGAAAAGTAAGGTGGCTGTTCAAAAGTAGATTCAAACACAAGGCAATCAGGGATTACATCCCCTAGCTTAAAGGCATAGGGGTTTTACGCCCGATTCTTATAAAAAAAGAGGCTAGCGCAAAGCTAGTCTCTTTTTTCGTCTATTAATTCATCGCACCTGGGGAAATGTCTTTACTAAACTTCACTCGGTTTTGCGAGCGGTCTAAGAAGTAACCGATGACCGCAACGAATAGAAATGGTACGAGCCAACCGATGCCGTTATCGATGAGTGGAATAAATTGCAACTTCTCATGGAACGCATCAGAGATGAATCCGAGGGAACGAATCGCGTCGTACACACCGAATAAAATCGCTACCGACACACTGTACTGATACATACGTGGGCTTTCACCAAACTTGTATTGGAACAATGAAAGCGCGACGAGAACGATCGCGACTGGGTATAAAAACCCGAGAAGTGGTGTCGCTGCGTTTAAAATACGTTCGAGACCGAAGTTTGTAATTCCGAGTCCGATCAATGTGAATACGAGGACATACGTTTTATAAGAAAACTTCGGTAAAATATCAACGAAAAACTGGCTCGTCGCTGTAATGAGCCCAATCGCTGTCGTTAAACAAGCGAGTAAGACGATAATTCCGAATAAAATATTTCCAGGATACCCGAACAATTGCTCCGCTGCGATAATGAGAAGTTGTGCCCCATTATCGACTTCTTGGTCAAACGGTAAGACACGTCCGACCCAAGCGAGGGATAAGTAAACGAGCGTTAAGCCAATCGCCGCAATCGCTCCAGCTCCGATCGTTCCGCGAAGGATTGCAGGCTTTTCTTGAATGCCGTGCATTTGAAATGTACGTACGATCACCATACCGAAAGCGAGAGCCGCAATCGCATCAAGCGTGAAATACCCTTCCCAAAAACCAGTTAAAAATGGTGCCGCTTGATATTTTTCAGAAATTGCCGCCGGTTCGTACGGATAAACGAAAAATGCGCGAACGACGAGCAAAGTTAACACGATCAATAATAAAGGTGTTAACACACGTCCGACGATATCGAGCATTTTTTGAGGACGAATACTGACGAGATACGTCACGAGGAAAAAGAATACCGAGAAAACAAATAACGCAAGTGACGTTTCTACATTCGTTACTTGGACGAATCCGAGTTCATACGCGACGTTCGCTGCACGTGGAATCACGTAGAGCGGTCCGATCGCTAAATAGACGATCACTGCGAATACGAGACCGAACAAAGGGTGCACGCGGGCACCGACGGTTTCTAATCCGTCTTTTGATAAGGCAATCGCAATGACGGTAAACAATGGAAGTAAAACGGCCGTTAAATTAAAGCCGATAATTGCTGGAGTAAAGGCATCGCCTGCTTCCATTCCGAGATATGGAGGGAAAATTAAGTTTCCTGCTCCGAAAAATAAAGAAAATAACATGAGTCCGGTGAAAAATACCGTTTTATTCATAAAACCTCTCCTTAATGAAAAAAGTGAGGGTATGTATCACCCTCACTTCTTTTATGATGCGTGAGATACGCGACCTTGCAAGTGGTCAATGACGTATCCGATAATCGCTAAGATAAGTACGGGTACGACCCATCCGAGCCCATTATCAAATAATGGAATGAAACTTAAACTTTTTGCGACTTGTGGGCTTACCCATTCGAGCGCATTCGCTGCGTCGTAAAGACCGAACAATACAGCGACCGGTACAGAGAAGACGTACATGAGACGACTCTCTCCGATGAAGTATTGAGCAAGAGACAATAAGACGAGTACGATTGCTGCTGGATAAACGAATACTAATAATGGTGCAGCAACGGCTAAAATCGTATCGAGTCCGAAGTTTGTGAAGAAAATACCGATAATCGTAAATACAACCGCATATGTGTTATATGAAAATTTCGGTGCGATATTTTCGAAAAACTGGCTCGTTGCTGTAATGAGTCCAACGACTGTCGTTAAACAAGCGAGTAATACGATCAAACCGAATAAGACACTACCGCTAAAGCCGAACAACTGATGCGAAGCGAACGTTAAAATTTCTGCTCCGTTGTTGAACGATAACGTTTCTGGTAAAACGCGCCCAATCCAACCGAGTGATAAGTAAACGATCGATAAACCGATCGCTGCGATAATTCCGGCACCGAATGTCCCGCGAATGATCGACTGACGCGTCGCTGCGCCTTTTTCACTGAGCGCATTCACGATAACGATACCGAACGCAAGCGCGGCAATCGCATCCATCGTGAAATATCCTTCTAAAAACCCTGTTAAAAATGGTGCATCTTGATATTTCTCAGCAACACTCGCTGCGCCTGTTTGATAGACGTAATACGCACGGACGAATAAAATTGTTAATACAATTAATAATGCAGGTGTTAAAATTTTACCGACATTATCGATAATTTTTTTCGGGCGTACACTAATAATAAAAGCGATGCCGAAGAATACAAGGGTAAAAATGAATAAAGCGATTGGATTGTCTAAACTAAACACTTGCGCAAATCCGAGTTCATACCCGACACTCGCTGCACGTGGAATTCCGTAGAACGGTCCAATCGACATATAAATAACGATCGAGAAGACGAGTCCAAAAAGCGGTGTCACTCGGCTACCGATCGAAATTAAACCTTTTTCATCCGATAAAGAGATGGCGACGACCGCAAACAGTGGCAGTAAGACGGCTGTCGTTAAAAAGCCGATAATTGCTGGTGTGAAAGCATCTCCTGCTTCCATCCCGAGGTAGGGTGGGAAAATTAAGTTACCTGCTCCGAAAAAGAGCGAAAATAACATAAATCCAGCAAATAAAATATTTCTGTTCATGTGCAAAACTCCTATTTCATTTAAATATTCTGTCAATTCTCTCTATTGTGATAAAAGCAACAATGACTAATATCATAGTATAAGAAACGATGTAAATCAATGAAGAAACCGATATATTTCATAAAAGTGTAATTTAATGAAATTTCAGAAGGAACTCTTGCAAAAAAATTTGTTATTGTATAAGTAAGAAAGAAGAAAGGAGAAGATCGATGAAAAAAGTTGTAAGTATATTCATCATTAGTATCTTCATGCTCGGAAGTGTCAATTTCCCGAGTAAAGCAGCATCATTTACAGATATTACACCGACACAAACATTTGGCCCGAGTGTGCTCGCATTATCAGAAAAAGGAATTATTGCAGGATTCCCTGATCAGACGTATCGTCCGGACGAACCGATGAAACGTCAAGATGTCGCTGTATTGCTCGGTCGCGCAATTCCGTTACAAGAAGTCCGTCCGAAAACATTTTTTAAAGACGTACCTGTAACGACACGAACATATTCGTCCGTCATGGCTCTGTACCAAGCAGGGATTATTAATGGAGATTCTTCCGGTCGCTTCCAATTAGAAGCGCCACTAACACGCGCACAGATGGCGATTATGTTGAAAAATGGACTCGCTTTAGAGCGCACGCATCTTGCGCCATTGTTTGAAGACGTTCCAGCGCATCATTGGGCAGCGGAGGCCATTTATACATTAGTGGAGCACGGCATTGCGTTTGGATTAAATGAAAAAGAATTCCGTCCAGACGAAGCAGTGACTCGTGGACAATATGCGATGTTTCTTCACCGTGCATTAACATTCGCAGGTGGCGGAGAAATTACTCGTCCCACGCATACGCCCCCTCAACCGGTGCCATTTTTTGAAGAAGTAAATGGTACGTATGCGCATTACGGATTAACGCTCGGCATGACAAAGTCGGACGTACAATTGTTACTCGGACCACCGACGGAAATTATTACACCAGCAGACATTCCACAACCGATGCAAGAACGTCACTTATACGAAGGACAAAACATCGAAGTCATTTATCATGACGGACGTGTAGATACGATTTATTTAACTGGAACGTGGCCGATTTGGAAAAAAGAATTGTTCGAGCGCTACCCTGAACAATACGTCACGAAAGAACAGATCCACTATTTATTTAATGAAAAAACAGAAGACTTAGTCGTCGTCAAAAATGACGGCTACGGCTCCCACGCCTTTTTAACGAAAGCAGACGAAAACTTCTACCATTATGTATTTGAAGAAAAGTTTCCATTTCGCAAATAAAGTGAACCGACTATCCGAAAAGGGTAGTCGGTTTTTTATATAAAAGACTGAAAATAATGAAAAAAGAAAATAAAAGGTTTACTTTATTGCACCAACGTGCTAAAGTATCGAACAAGGTTAAAAAATAAGAAGGGAGATTTTTAGATGTCAAAAGTGAAGTTTTTCTCCGGAAAACAGATTCCGTTAGAGATGCATAAAGTACGTATCGTTCAGAAGTTAACATTACCGCCAGTAGAACGCCGTTTAGAAGCGATAGGTGAAGCGGGTTA
>JASLGI010000006.1 GCA_030149685.1 Bacillaceae bacterium
TTCAAGAGGTAAACCGATACTCGTTAAAATGAGTGACAACATAATGACTCCTGCTCCAGGCATTGAAGCTGTTCCGATACTTGCAATAACTGCTGTAATGATGACGAGAAGTAATTGTTCAATCGATAAGTCAATCATATATACTTGAGCAATAAAAATCGTTGCAGCTCCTTGCATAATCGCCGTTCCATCCATATTAATCGTAGAACCGAGTGGTAATGTAAACGATGCCACTTTTTTATCGACACCGAGCTTCTCTTCTGCTGTACGTAAGTAAATCGGTAATGCCGCAGCTGAACTACTCGTTGAAAATCCGACAGAAAGTGGTGATACGACTTTTTTGAAGAAGACAAAAGGATCGAGCTTTCCGACGAATCGGATAAGTAAAGCATAAACGACGAGTTGAATTGCAAGTCCGATAAGTACGGCTAACATATATTTTAATACAGGTACGATTAAACCGAATCCAATGACGGCAAATGATTTTGCAATTAATGCAAATACCCCGATCGGTGCAACGTACATGATGAGTGTGACCATTCGTAAGAAAATCGTGTTCAGTTCGTTAACGAATGAAACGACCGTTGGAATAGAATCTCTCAGCAACGTTAATGTATAACCGAATAATACGGCGAAGAAAATAATTTGTAACATGTTACCTTCAGCCATCGCCATGATCGGGTTGTCTGGCACGATATCGATCAACGTTTGTGTAAATGGCTGTGGCTCACTAACTGTTACTTCTCCCTCAGTAACAGCAGATAAGTCGACATTTTTTCCCGGATTAATCATTAAACTAATACCGAGCGCCATCGTAATCGCGATCGCTGTCGTTACTAAATAAAATAAAATCGTTTTTCCGCCGATTCGTCCGAGCTGTTTTGCATCTGTTAAAGATGATACTCCGACGACAAGTGAGAAGAAAACGACAGGAACGATGAGCATTTTTAATGCGGCAATAAACATCGTCCCGAGTACGTGAAATAATCCCCCGACGAGCCACTCGTCTTTCCAAACGGAGCTCGGTAAAGCATTAAAAATAAGTCCGGTTGCTAAACCTAAAACGAGCGAAATAAGTATCCAGGCGGTAAGCCCGAGTTTTTTCTTTTTCATAAAATCCCCCTTAGCTATGTAAACGCATACAAATATAATTGAAGTATATAAGAAAGCGATTACAAAATAAAGCTTTTTTGAAAAATAAGTGAAAAATCATACGAAAGTATGAAAGAACATAATAAAAAGGATACAAAATTTGTATCCTTTTAAGGGAATCGCGCAGGCGGCGTGAAATGTTCATATCTCCCTGTAATGGCTGCTAATTCTTTTTGTAAGCGTGTAAGCCGTGCGTAATCTCGTTTTGTGAAACGAAAAGTAGCGAGTAGTTGAATAATATCAAGCCTTTTTTCATTTTCTAACATTTGCTGATATTCTTTGTCCCATTGATCGAAGGAGAAAGATTGTTCATTTCGTTGATATGTTCGTTCACGTATTTTTTCAAAAACATCTTGAAATGATCGTTCTGTTTCTAGCTTTTGCACTTTACGCTCATGAAGAGATTCATGAGTGTAATATTGACGCAATGGGTCGATTGGATAAATACTCATGTTCATCACCTCACTTTTGTTTAATATCGGTGAACTTTCTCGTTATTCGAGGAGTTGGTGAAAGAAAGGTCCAAAAGGGGAAGATAAATAAAAGAAAAAAACCTTCCTATGATGAAGTAGGAAGGTTTTCATTGTCGACCCATTGAAGATAAACGGAACGAGGAGGGATTGGCCATAAAGAAGCAGGGTCTACATTTTTTCGTTTTTCAGCTTCTTTTTTTGCTTGCCATTTATGCATCTGAGATTTCTCGCGTTCATCACGTAAAAAATCGTCGAACGATTCAGCATGTATCGTATCTACTTTTTTTACTGTGTCTTCAGTTTGTATAGGAGTAGTTGGCACAATTGAGTGAACATCATAAATCCAAATCATCGAAATCCGCTCCTTTCTTCGTTCCGCTCACTATATGTATTTTAATAAGTAGTTGGAGGTCTTATTATGTGAGTAATACATATAGTGTTTGCCGATCATTCTCATGAAACGGCAAAAGGAATAGTTAGTGTAATTAAGAGTTGAGGAAGGTGAACAGCCTCCTCACTATTGTTTATTACCGATAGAAAGAAAGATAAACGTTCTTTTCCTAAAATATGTCTAAAGTATGAATGACTAGATTGTTTTTGGAAAAAGAGGGAATCGAAGAGGAGAAAGAAAAGGTCGTATCGTTCAAAAGGAAAGAATGATAAAATAAGAATAGTTCTTCTTTAAAACGTTTATCGTTTGAAGGAAAAGGAATAGAAAAAAGAAAGGGGAGAATACAATGAATCCTTGGAAAACAATTTGGTTACAACCTCGTGCAACTGTTCGTTACTTTTTAGAGGAAGGTAATCCGAAACACCCTCTATACATCGTCTTATTAATGGGTTTTTTAAGTTTTTTAACGACTGCTTTAATAAATGCTGGGGAAGAACCGATGAGCTACTTCGGAACAATTATCGGAGCTTTAATCGGAGGGACGATTAGTAGCTTTATTAGTTGGTGGATTTCAGCAGGACTTATTTATTTCGTTGCAACAAAAATACTCGGAGGTGTTGGAACGTATAAACAAACTCGATTTGCTTATGCGTACGGTTTATTACCACTCGTTATGGGTCAACTCGTTTTATGGTTCCCAACTGCAATCATTCTAGGAAATAAAGCATTCACAGATTCCATGTTTTTATCTAGCTTTCAAACGAGCTGGGTCGTCTTCTTCACATTCGCTTACTCCATTTTATCAGTATGGTCATTTGTGACAATGTTAAACGCAGTGTCAGAAGCTCATCAGTTCTCAAGATGGCGTGGGTTTTTCAGTATCGTATTACCAGGTATTTTAATTTTTATTTTCTTCGTCTCACTCATTATGTTAATAATGACAATGTTCATGTTTTAATGATGAAAGCGTAGTGCGAAAAGCGCTACGCTTTTTAAATAAAGGAGGAACAATATGAAAATAATTGGGGTTAGTTTAATTTTTTTGTTTCCATATAGTCAACTAGTACTCATTGCGCTTGCGTATATGTTCAACTTAATCGGTAACTGGCAAAGAGCGCGAAGTGATATGGCTCAAATGAAATGGCGTCCGTTTTGGAAAGCGCGTTTTGATTGGAAAGTATCCGATGCGTTTGCTGTTGTCTTTTATTTTATTGCGCTCGTGACAGCCATTATGTATCTTTTCATCATGTTCACAATGAAAGGATAAAATGATTAGAAGGAGGAGATTCGATGACGAAACAACAACCTGTTTATAATGCGACGCAATCGATTTATGACGAAGTACTCGGTGGCCGCACGTGGTGGAGTCGCTTGTATTTGAATGCTTTATGGGGAGGAGTTGATACGTGGGGCATGGCACGTCGCGTGTTCAACAACATTCCAGCAAAATTTGAAGGTTCTTTACTCGAAGTACCGGTCGGAACAGGCATGTTTTCATTCCGGGAATATGCGAATCGTCCGAATGCGTCGATTACGTGTCTCGACTATTCAGACGGTATGCTTCGTCAAATGGAGCACCGTCTAGAAACGTATGGCATTCAAAATGTCCG
>JASLGI010000043.1 GCA_030149685.1 Bacillaceae bacterium
AGAACGGTAAACCAGTAGCAGACAAAGAATTCACATTCACATCGAAAGATGGAAAAGAAGTAAAAGCAACAACGAACGACAAAGGTGTTCTCGTAATTGACCGCGAAGAATTACCAGAAGGTGAGTACGTCGTAACAGACGTAGAAGGTAATGAAGTAGGATCAATTACAGTAGAGTATGACGAGTGTGAAACGACACTTGACATTACGAAAGAATCAACAGGTGGCGGCGGTGGAGGTTCAGAGAAACCTGAAGAACCAGAAAAACCAACACCGACACCAGAAACACCAGAAACGCCAACACCAGAACAATGTGAAGAGTTTACAGTTCATGTAAAAGAGAACGGTAAACCAGTAGCAGATAAAGAATTCACATTCACATCGAAAGATGGAAAAGAAGTAAAAGCAACAACGAACGACGAAGGTGTTCTCGTAATTGACCGCGAAGAATTACCAGAAGGTGAGTACGTCGTAACAGACGTAGAAGGTAATGAAGTAGGATCAATTACAGTAGAGTATGACGAGTGTGAAGCAACACTTGACATTCCTGTACAAAAACCTGCAACTGATAAAGGAACAATTATTTTGGTGAAAGTCGATGCGAAAGATCATAACAAAGTTTTAGCAGGTGCAGAATTTGATCTTTACAAAGATGGAGAAAAAGAAGCTGTACGTACAGGTTTAGTAACGGATGCAGACGGTAAAATCGAGGTAACGGATCTTGATGAAGGAAAATATTACTTCGTAGAGAAACGTGCACCGCAAGGATATCGCTTGAACCGTGAAAAACAAGTAACGAAAGCGATTAAAAATACTGAAAAGTTATTAACAGTTGAAAACCGTAAACGTCAACCAAGTAGTGGTGGCGGTGGATCAACGCCAGAAGAATCACCAGGTACTGAAACAGAAGAACCAGGTGAAACTCCAGAAGAGAAACCAGGCACTGAAACAGAAGAACCAGGTGAAACTCCAGAGGAGAAACCAGGTACTGAAACAGAAGAACCAGGTGAAACTCCAGAAGAGAAGCCAGGTACTGAAACAGAAAAACCAGGCGAAACTCCAGAGGAGAAACCAGGTACTGTAACACCTGATAAAGGAACGGAACAACCAGTTGAGAAGCCAGGTAAACCAGCTGAAAAACCTTCAAAAGAAGATAAAAAGCCAGGATTACCACAAACAGGTGAACAACTCGTTTGGGCAGTTCCACTTGCAGGCCTTGTATTACTTGCAATCGGTGGAGTACTCGTATTTCGTCGTAATCGCAACGCATAATTAAAAAAAGTGCTGCCACATTTGGCAGCACTTTTTCTTTTTGTCTAATAAGCGTATAATAGATCAAGTAGAGAGGGTTGATTCATAATGACAGAAGAGATAGAAAAGAAAATGCGCAAGCGTCAGATGTTAGGGACTAGTTTATTTTGAAAAAACAATCGGCTTGTAATGAATAATGAGTGATGAGCCAACTTCTTGCTGAAGAAGACTTGTTAATCGTTCTCCTTCCTTATTAAATGCTTCTATAAGTGTTTTTCCATCAGAGGTAAAGGAATCATTCTCAAAGTTGTACCAAGTACCGTACGCTTGATTCCAAGCGTGAAATTGACGAGCGAGTTCAAGAGAAGCAACTTCGCAAATTTCTAAGTTAGCAAAACAATGACTGCACCATAAAGGATCGGCAAAATCTCCTTCAATATAGACATTTGTCGTTTGTTTTTCACAAAAACAAATCATAGTAATCTCCTTTCTAGAAAAGAAAAAAAGAGCCCTAAAATATTAGGACTCTTTTAAATATATGATTCCGACTGGGCTTGAACCAGCGACCTCTACCCTGTCAAGGTAGCGCTCTCCCAACTGAGCTACGGAATCGGGTTTCTTTTGAATACATATAAAAATATAACATGATACAAAAATAATGTAAAGGATAAAATAAGAAAAAGTAATGAAAAACTGCAATTGTCAATATTCTGTGACAATTATTACAGCATTTTTTCCACTAAAGCAGAAGAAAGTCTTTTCATTTCAGCCAAAGTTTGCATACAATGTAAACGAAAGGAGTGGACTACATGAGTTTAAAACAGTTTACTAAAACAGATTTTCAACGACAATGGTTAAAGCGTTTACAAGCTGAACGCGAAAATTTCGCGGAGCATGCGGACTATAACGATCGGAACACATCATTCCCACACCGAAACGTTCAGACGCTTGTTGAGATGGGCTATACAACGCTTACGTTACCGAAAGAGTATGGTGGTGGAGGTATAACAGCTACAAGCCACGCGCTCTTCCAAGAAATGATTGGATCAATGGATGGAGCAACTGCTCTTGCAATCGGTTGGCACCAAGCAATCGTTGGAGAAATTTACACGACACGTCTATGGACAGAAGAACAACTTTCATCATTTGCTGAGGAATTAAAAAATGGTGCACTTGTGAACCGTGCAATGAGTGAAGCGCGTACAGGGAGTCCAGCTCGCGGTGGACGACCAGGAACGACAGCGGTACGTTCAGGAGAGGGCTGGAAAATTTCAGGACGTAAAATTTTCACAACGATGTCACCAGCACTCACACATTTCCTCGTTTCAGCATGGATTGAGGAGAAAGAAACGATTGGATCGTTTCTAATTCCTGCAAATTTAGAAGGAGTCTCGATTGATGAAACATGGGATGTTGTCGGTATGCGCGCATCTGAGAGCCACGACCTCGTATTAGAAGATGTATACGTTGAGGACGCTGCACTCGTTGAGCCAACTCCGCCAGAATATAAGGGTGTGGTAAACCCTTGGGCACTTCATACGCCAGCATGTTATTTAGGAATTGCACGTGCGGCACGAGATTTTGCGGTTGAATTTTCACTCAACCATAAACCAAATAGTATTGATACAACAATTAGTGAATTACCGAATGTTCGTGAACATATTGCACAAATGGAATGGCGTTTACAAAGCGCACGTAATACGTTGTACAATGTAGCAGCTATGTGTGACGATGATCGCCGTGATAGCATTACGACAGAGCTAGCAACAGCGAAACACATCGTAACAAATTTAGCTGTTGAAATTGTCGATCGTGCAATGCGACTAGTCGGTGGAAGCAGTTTACAAATGAGAAGCCCGTTACAACGCTACTATCGTGACGTTCGAGCAGGACTCCACAATCCTCCGATGGACGATATGGTTATGATGCAGCTTGCTGCTAAGGCGTTAGAAAAACACGACAAGGTCGATGAATATTAAATGATTCATCGCCTCGTCGTTACCGGGTACAAAGCATTTGAACTCGGAATATTTAACGATGACCATCCTGGGGTGCCGATTATTAAAAAGGCGCTCCGGGATATGTTCGTTGATTTAATAACGAACGAGCAGCTCGAATGGGTCATCGTCAGCGGACAGCTCGGAGTAGAATTGTGGGCGACAGAAGTTGTTCGTGAAATGAAACAAGATTATCCTATGTTGAAGTATGCTGTACTTCCGCCGTTTGAAGGTCAAGCAGAAAAGTGGAATGAAAAGAATCAACAAAACTATATGTTGATGGTTCAAGAAGCCGATTTTTCTACCGCTTTAACGAAACGTCCGTATGAAGGTCCTTGGCAATTTCAAGTGAGGGATGAATTTTTGTTTAAAAACTCCGATGGAATTTTATTCGTGTATGATGAAGATAATGAAGGTTCTCCAAAATTTATGAAGCGTTCTGCTGAAAATTATGCAAAAGAGACACCGTATGAAGTATTAACGATAACAGCGCTAGATTTACAGTGGATTGCGGAAGAAATTGAACGAGAACGTTGGGAAGGAGAAGGATTTTATTGAAGACATTTGATCAACGACTACAACAAATATTGAACGAGCAAACGATTTATTTTGAAAGAGGACAAACTCACGAAGTTTCGTTTCGCTTAGACATGTTGACGCGTCTCTACGAAGGTGTAAAAAAGTATGAGCAGAAGTTAATAGATGCTTTGTATCAAGACTTAGGAAAGTCAGAAGTAGAAAGTTATATGACAGAAATCGGCATCGTTTTATCCAGTATTCGTTACGTGAAAAAGCATTTGACAGAGTGGGCAAAGAAAGAAGAGGTTGAAACCCCGCTTCATTTACAACCAGCAAAAAGTTACGTTCAACGAATGCCTTATGGAATCTCACTTATTGTCGGACCGTTTAATTACCCGGTGCAGCTCGTATTAGAACCATTGATCGGCTCAATTGCTGGGGGGAATTGTACGGTGATTAAACCGTCTGAATATACGCCACATACGAATCAAGTATTAAAAGAGATGCTCACGGAGTTTTATCCTTTGCAATATGTAGCAATTGTTGAAGGTGAAAAAGAAGAGACGGATCAACTGTTCCGTGCACCATTTGATAAAATATTTTTCACCGGTAGTGTAAAAGTCGGAAAAATTGCCATGAAACGTGCAGCAGAACGACTTACACCGATTACGTTGGAGCTTGGAGGGAAAAGTCCTGTCATTGTTGATGAGACAGCGAAATTAAAAGTAGCAGCAGAACGAATTTGTTGGGGGAAATTTACGAATAATGGCCAAACATGTGTAGCGCCAGATTATGTGTACGTACATGAATCTGTTTATGAATCGTTCATAGAGCAACTGAAAAAGACGATTAACCGCTTTTATGGCGAGTATCCATTAGAAAGTCCCGATTATGGTCGTATCATTCATGAAAGACATTGGGATCGTCTCGATGAGTTAATGACGAAAGAGCATCCATCGATCGTTTTTGGTGGGCATCGCAACCGAGAAAAGAAATTTATTGCACCGACCATTTTTGCCTTAGATGAAGCGACAGGACCATTGATGGAAGATGAATTGTTCGGACCTTTACTTCCTGTTATTCCATATACTGATTTTCGCGAAGTGATTCATACAATTGATCGCGGCGCTCGACCATTAGCAGGATACATCTTTACAGAAGATGAAGCGAAAGCGACGTACTTTATGACATATGCTCGTTTTGGTGGAGGGTGTGTGAATGATACATTAACACATGTAGGGAATATTCATTTGCCGTTTGGAGGCATTGCATCTTCAGGACACGGAACGTATCACGGAAAAGCGAGTTTTGAGGCGTTTACACATGAAAAAGGTTGGATGGAGAAAAGTACAGATTTAAATCCGCCATTTGCATATCCGCCACATAAAGGAAAAAATGCCATGCTTCGAACGTTTTTGAAATAAAACGTTGAAAAAAAGAATAGAGAAGGTAGTTCGTCCGTTAAAAAAAGCGTATACTACTAAATAGAACGATTAATTTAGTGGAAGGGGAACATTATGGAATTTCAACAAGATTGGACATTACAAACATTAGAACAGTTAGTGAATACACCGAGTCCTTCAGGATATACACATCATATGATGAAAAAGATTGAAGCGATGTTTCAGTCATTTGGCGTAAAAACAGTACGCACGAATAAGGGAGCTGTCATTGCAACGATTGAGGGAGAAAATAACGCCGAGCATCGTCTGTTAACTGCTCATGTAGATACACTCGGAGCGATGGTGAAGGAAATCAAACCGGATGGTCGTTTAAAGCTATCAATGGTTGGAGGTTTCCGTTGGAATGCAGTAGAAGGAGAATACTGCACTATTCATACCCATAACAGTGGAACGCTGACAGGAACAATTTTAATGCATCAAACATCGGTTCACGTATATCAAGACGCTGGAACTGCACCACGTGATGAAAATAATATTGAAGTGCGCATCGATGCAAAAGTGACTTCAGAAGAAGAAACGCGAGCACTCGGCGTCGAAGTAGGAGATTTCGTTTCATTTGATCCGCGTTTTGAAGTGACACCGACAGGCTTTGTAAAGTCTCGTCATTTGGATGATAAAGCGAGTACAGCTCTTTTATTAGCACTCGTGAAGCAATTACAAGAACAACAAGTGACATTGCCTTACACGACACATTTCTATATTTCGAACAATGAAGAAATTGGTTTTGGCGGAAACTCCAATATTCCAGAAGAAACCGTTGAATATATTGCTGTTGATATGGGGGCGCTCGGAGATGGACAAGCATCTGATGAGTATACCGTTTCTGTTTGTGCGAAAGATTCAAGCGGACCGTACCATTACGGATTAACGCGTTATTTAACGTCGATGTGTAAAGAGCACAACATTCCGCATAAAATCGATATTTACCCATATTACGGCTCTGATGCATCAGCGGCAATCCGTGCAGGCCATGACGTGCGTCATGCATTGTTCGGTCCAGGGATTGAATCGTCTCACGCGTTAGAACGTACACATATCGACTCACTCCAAGCGACTTTCGATTTGCTCGTGCAATACGTGCAATCAACGATGATTGAGGAGTGACAGAGATGGATATGACAGAAATTATCCGCACATTGCAAGTGAAAAAAATGTGCGGACCGATGCCCGAGATGATTGAGCAAGTAGCTGTTGATTCACGAAAAGTAACACCGAGCAGTATGTTCGTTTGTATCGAGGGATTTACAGTAGATGGTCACAACTACGTCCAACAAGCAGTAGCAAAAGGCGCAACGGTAATTGTCGCTTCCCGTAAAATTGAAGTGCCTAGTGATGTCGGTATTATTTATGTAGAAGATACAAAAGTAGCGATTGAACGGATTGCGCCACTTTTTTATGAGATGCCTTCAGAAGAGATGACGATGATCGGTGTTACAGGAACGAATGGGAAAACGACGATTGCAAACATGATGCATCAAGCATTAACGTCACTCGGAGAGAAGTCAGGTTCTATCGGAACGATCGGTCTAAATATTCAAGGGAAATGGTACGATACGGAAAATACGACACCGGACGTATTAGCGATGCAAGAGATGCAACGGCAAGCAGCAGATGCAGGAACTGAGACGATGACATTAGAAGTATCTTCTCACGGCCTAGTTGAAGGACGTTTAAGTGGTACATTGTTTGATATTGCTGTGTTTACAAACTTATCTCGAGATCATTTAGATTTTCACGGCACGATGGAGCATTACGGTTATGCAAAAGGTTTATTATTTTCAAGTCTTGGCCAAGACGTGCGTGAAGAAAAATATGTCATTTTAAATAAAGATGACGAATGGTCTCAACGTTATGCCCAAATGACACCTCATACGATTTATACGTATAGTATGAAAGAAGAAGCGGACTTTTATGCGACAGGTATTGACTTGCACGTCGACGGTTCTGACTTTTCTTTACACACACCAGATGGGACGTATCCGGTAACGTTGCAACTCGTTGGGCATTTCAATGTAGCGAATGCTTTGGCAGTAGCAGCTACTTTATATGCGAAAGGGTATAAAGGAGATGTCATCGCTTATGAGTTATCTCAAATTACACCGATTAAAGGTCGTATGGAAAAAGTAGAAACGGATTTACCGCTTACGATGTATGTAGATTATGCGCATACTCCTGATGCGATTGAACAAGCGATTGCGGCTGTTCTCCCTTATAAAAAAGAAGGACAACGTTTATTATTCCTCGTCGGAACAGGAGGCAATCGAGATCGCGAGAAGCGTCCGATCATGGCAGAGAAAGCTTCAGCTGCTGATTATGTTGTATTGACGACAGATGACCCGCGAGATGAAGCGTACGAGTCTATTATTACAGAACTCGGTGCAGGAATGACGCATGATCAGTATGCGTTAATTGGAGATCGAGAAGAAGCCGTTCGTCGCATGGTACAAGAAGCAAAAGAAGATGATATTTTAATTTTCGCTGGAAAAGGGCATGAAGATTATCAAATTATCGGAAATACAAAATATCCACATTCTGATGCAGCAATTGCATTAGATGAAGCAAAGAAAAAATTTCATTAATACTAAGCCACCTCATCGAGAGTTTTGGGGATGAGGTGGCTTTTTTTGAAGGAGAACAAATGATGGCAAAACAACAAGTAGATTTAAATAGAAGAACGTTCGCAATTATTTCTCACCCGGACGCAGGGAAAACGACGATGACAGAAAAGCTTCTTTATTTTGGAGGAGCGATTCATGAGTCCGGGACAGTAAAAGGGCGTAAAACAGGAAAATATGCAACGAGTGACTGGATGGAAATTGAGAAGAAACGTGGTATTTCAGTAACGTCTTCTGTGATGCAATTTGATTATGATGGAAAGCGGATCAATATTCTCGATACGCCGGGACACGAAGATTTTAGTGAAGATACGTATCGTACATTGATGGCGGTTGACGCAGCGGTTATGATGGTAGATTCCGCAAATGGTATCGAGCCACAAACTGAGAAATTATTTAAAGTTTGTCAGATGCGTGGAATTCCAATTTTTACATTTATGAATAAACTGGACCGTCAAGGACTTGAGCCGATTGAATTACTCGAAAACTTAGAAGAAGTGCTCGGCATTGAATCGTATGCGATGAATTGGCCAATCGGTATGGGGAAAGAATTTTACGGCATTTATGACCGTTTTAACAATCGTGTAGAAGCGACACATATGGAAGATGACGAACGTTTATTACCATTAGATGAAGATGGGGATTTAGCTGTCGAACATCCAATGAAAGAAACTTCTTATTATGAAGAAGCACGAGATATGGTCGAAATGCTCGATGGTGCAGGGAATGAATTTGATGTCGAACGTATTAAAAATGGAGAGCTCACACCTGTATTTTTCGGAAGTGCTTTAACAGGGTTCGGTGTAGAAACATTTTTAGAAGCATTCTTACAATTCGCACCAGCTCCTCAACCGCGTCTATTAAAAACAGGTGAAGAAATTACGCCGACATATCCGGAGTTTTCAGGATTTATTTTTAAAATTCAAGCGAATATGAACCCGAAACATCGTGATCGTATTGCTTTCGTCCGAATTGTTTCTGGTAAGTTTGAACGAGGAATGACAATACGTGTCCCACGTTTAGGGCGAGAGTTTAAATTAACGCAAACGACGCAATTTTTAGCAGATGATCGAGAAACAGTCAATGAAGCGATGCCAGGAGATATTATCGGTATTTATGATACAGGAAACTATCAAATTGGAGATACAATTATTGGTGGAAAAGAAGACTTTGAATTCGCTGCACTTCCACAGTTCACACCAGAAATGTTCGTAGAAGTATCACCGAAAAACGTCATGAAATCAAAACAGTTCCATAAAGGGATTTTACAGCTCGTTCAAGAAGGAGCGATTCAATATTATGAAACGCTACATACGAATGTCATTTTCTTAGGAGCAGTAGGTCAATTACAGTTTGAAGTATTTGAACATCGTATGAACACAGAATATAATGTCGAAGTAGTTATGAAGCCCGTCGGTTCAAAAGTGACACGATGGATTAAAAATGAAGACGTTGTGAAAGAGTCGATGACGAGCAGTCGAGCACAACTTGTGAAGGATCGTCACGATAATTTAGTGTTTTTATTTGAAAATGATTTCGCTTTACGCTGGTTCCAAGATAAACATCCTGAAGTCGAGCTCTATGGACTCTTGTAATTATAGTGGAATAGTATGGCAAATTTGTTAATTCGTCGATATCGCGAATGTTTATAATTGCAGGAGTTGCGCGCTTTCCTCTATGATAAAAGGTGATGAAAAGTGCAGGAGAGGAGTCAGTTATGAAAATTAGTCAATTTTCCATTAAGCGTCCCGTATTTACAATCGTGACGATGTTTCTCGTCATTATTTTAGGGCTCGTATCATTCGGGCGAATACCTGTGACGCTTATTCCTGAATTAAATCCGCCGGTTGCTGTCGTTGTTACAAATTATGAAGGAGCTTCACCGACGGAAGTCAATGAAAAGTTAACGAAGCCACTGGAAAAAACATTAGCGACATCTCCTGGCTTGAAAAAGATGCAATCGATTTCTCAAGAAGGATCGAACTTTATTTTGCTCTTTTTCGACTGGGAAACAGTGATCGATGATGTTCAGTTAGATATTATGCAACGGATGGATAGTGTTCCGATACCTGAAGGGGCGGATCGTCCAAATTTAATGAAGTTTGACCCGTCTCAATTTCCTGTGATCCAATTTACTCTACACTCAACGAAAGAAGATGTTGATGTTCGTCCACTTGCAGAACAGTTAGAGGAGGAATTGAAACGAACGAAAGGTGTAGCAAGTGTCAATACATCGGGGACTGTAACAGAAGAAATTCAAGTAACACTCAATGAAGAGAAGTTAAATGAATGGAAGCTAGCACAGACAGATGTCGTTCAAGCGATTCAAGGAAATGACGTTTCACTTCCAGGGGAACCTGTTGAAACAGATGAAGGGAAACGATTTACAACACGTATTATTAGTAACTTAACGACGTTAGACGATATTCGAAGTGTCGTTGTCGGAAATAATCCAACAACGGGTGATAAAATTAAAGTTAGTGATGTTGCATCAGTCGAAGTAGCTGAAACAAACACACAGATGAAAACACGTGCAAATGATGAGCAAGCGGTATTAATGTCCGTTCTTCAAGAATCCGGAGCAAATACAGCAAACGTGTCGACAGAATTTAAAAAATCACTCGATAAGTTGTTAGATAAAAAAGAATATAAAGATGTAAAAGCAGATATTTTATTCGACCAAGGAGATTATGTGAAGCTTGCGATCGGTAATATCGGTCAATCACTTCTTCTCGGTGGATTGTTTGCAATGCTCGTTTTATTCTTTTTCTTACGAGGAATTAAAAGTCCAATCATCATTGGGATTGCTATTCCTTATTCTGTCATTGTTACATTCGTATTGATTTACTTCGCGGATTTTGCACTTAATATTATGACGCTTGGGGCGCTTGCACTCGGTATCGGGATGCTCGTTGATAATGCCATCGTCGTTATTGAAAATATTGAGCGTCATTTAGCGATGAATAAAGATCCGAAAACGGCTGCTTATGAAGGGGCAAAAGAAGTCGGAGGCGCAATTACGGCTTCTACCTTAACGACATTAGCTGTATTCGTTCCAGTTATCTTTATTTCCGGATTGATTGGCCAGATCTTTACAGAGTTTGCTTTAACGATTTCCTTTAGTTTATTCGCATCACTCGTCGTCGCATTAACTGTTGTGCCGATGATGGCAAGTAAGATGTTAAAGAAACCGTCTAAAGATGTTTCCGCACGATTACGTCGTTCGAAAGGATTGTATAATTTCACTCAATCCGTTCGTTGGGCACTGAAAAACCGTTGGGCCGTGTTGACAATCACTGTCGGTTTACTCGGAGCAAGTGCATTCGGTTTATATAAAGTCGGGACGGAATTTTTACCAGCAACGGATGAAGGCTTCTTCAGCATTGCAGTAGAAACACCAAATGGTACGGCATTGAACCGAACAGATGAAGTTGTGAAAAAGATCGAAAAACGTTTAGATGAAGAAGATGATGTAGAAGTATACGTGAGTCTCGTTGGTAGTGACCAACAAAGTATGGCACAAGGAACAGGTTCGACTGCAAACACAGCGGAAATGTATATTAAGCTCGTACCACTAGACGATAGAGATCGTTCGGTGTTTGAGTTTGTTGACGAAGTGCAACCTGATGTATTAGATCTTGTTGGTGATGATGCAGATATTAGTTTTGATATGCAAACAGCAGCGGGTTCTACACCAAATACTGTATCATTTACATTAAGTGATGGAAAAGAGCAACGCTTAACGAAAGCTGTTGAAGAAGTAACAGAGGCGTTAGAAGATATGAAGTATGTAACAGAAGTTTCTCATAACTTAGCAGAAACAAAAGAAGAAATTCATATCGACTTAGATCGTGAGAAAACAGTTGATCGTGGACTCGTTCCTGCACAAGTGGCTCAAATTGTAAACAATGTGACACGGGGAGCGTTCGCTACACAAATTGTCGATGAACAAGAAGAAGTTTTATCGGTCATCGTTCAATATGATGAGAAGTTCCGTGATAGTATCGATCAATTAAAAGCAATTAAGTTGCAAACACCGACCGGTGAAGCAATTCCGTTGTCGGAAATTGCGACAGTATCGATCAAAGACTCTCCTGTGACGATTCAACATGAAAACCAAGCGTATGCGGTGGCATTTGACGTAAAGTATGAGTCGACAGAATCACTCGGCGAAATGACAGAGCGTGTGAATGACACGATTGATGATTTGAAATTACCAGACAGTATTGCGATGGAATACGATGGAGACCGAGAGTTATTTGAAAGTGCAATCAACGACATGTTAATGGCGATTGGACTAGCAGTTGTTCTCGTTTATATCGTGATGGCTGCACAATTCGAGTCATTTAAATATCCATTCGTTATTATGTTCTCAGTACCGCTCATGATTATCGGAGTTGCTCTCGGATTATTCATTACGAATACACCGATGAGTGTGACAGCGATTATCGGAATTTTAATTCTTGTCGGGATTGTTGTAAATAACGGAATCGTCCTCGTCGATTATATTAATCAGCGAAAACGAGCAGGAGTACCTTCTTATGAAGCGATCGTCCAATCTGCACGAGATCGTGTTCGTCCGATTTTAATGACGGCATTAACGACGATTTTAGGACTTGTTCCACTTGCACTAGGTATTGGAGAGGGAACAGAAATGAACCAACCGATGGGAATTGCTGTTATCGGCGGATTAATTACATCTACTCTCTTAACATTGTTCGTCGTTCCAGTCATTTATAGCTTATTTGACCGAGAAACAAGGAAGCGTAAACGTATTAAAGAAGCTGATCAACAACTCCCATTCTAATGAAAGAAAATGTGTATTTCTCGGATATTGTGGTATACTAACAGTAACAAGAAAGACCCGAATCGAATACACTTTGACATTGTCAGAGGGGAGTAGCTATAGGGAAACCTATTTCATAGTCGTCAATACATGAGGATTCCTCATCGGCTATGATAGCCAGCAATTCGTTGACTTAGCGAGACCTTTGCCTATTTTTAGGCGAGGGTCTTTTTTGTTGTAAAAAAGGAGTGGTTAATAGTGGAAACGATATTTTTAGAGTATGCATGGATTTTACTCGTATTGATTTTATTAGAAGGACTTTTATCTGCAGATAATGCGATTGTAATGGCTGTAATGGTTCGTCATTTACCAAAGCATGAGCAGAAAAAAGCATTGTTTTACGGCCTTGTCGGAGCTTTCGTTTTCCGATTTGCTGTATTATTTTTAATTGCGACACTCGTGAAGTTTTGGCAAATTCAAGCAGCAGGGGCAATTTTCCTTTTATTTATGGCTGCACGAAGTTTATGGGAAGTGAAGCAAGATGAAGGAAAAACGACGGAAGAGTTGTTAGACGAACCACGTAAAAAATCAGGATTTTGGATGACGGTCTTAAAAGTAGAGCTTGCAGATATTGCGTTTGCTTTAGATTCAATGCTCGCAGCGGTAGCGCTCGCAGTGACATTAACGCCAATTGGAGATACGATGATTGGAGGAATGAACGCTGGACAGTTTTGGGTCGTCTTCGCAGGTGGATTGATCGGTCTTGTCGTTATTCGATTTGCTGCACGTTACTTTATTATTTTACTTGAAAAATTACCAAAATTAGAAATCGCCGCATATTTAATCGTCGGTTGGGTCGGAGTAAAATTAGCAGTATTGACATTAGCACATCCAGGCCTCGCAATTATTCCAGAAAGTTTCCCATCATCGACTGTATGGACAGCAACATTTTGGGTCGTATTACTCGGTCTCGTAGCATGGGGATATATCGCTTCAAAAAGAGAACAAAAGAAAGGTTCAATGGCTGCATAATGACAACAACCCCCTTTTACTATTTGATGTAATGACTAGTAGAAGGGGGTATTTTATTCATAGTGCTAAAGCGAAAGACCTACTAGTAGAAAAATCGCTAGCTTTTTGAAAGTTCCATGATAAAGTGTTAAGATAAGCTTTTACTAAAGGAGGCTGTAACATGGATCGGACGAAACGAGCGCGAGAAAATTTGAATAAATTTACCCCGACACAACTGATCGTCTTTTACTACTTTTTAGCGATCGCGGTTGCTTTTTTATTGCTAAATTTACCGGGAGTTTATTTGCCGGGAGTAGACGTTCGATTCGTCGATAGTTTGTTTACAGCTGTCAGTGCTGTCAGTGTAACAGGGTTGTCTACAATTAGTATCGGTGGAACGTATACGACATTCGGTATTATCGTTTTAATGTTCGTTTTACAACTTGGTGGTATTGGTATTATGTCTCTAGGAACCTTTTTTTGGCTCGTCATTAAAAAGCGTATCGGTATGAGAGAACGACAACTCATTATGGTCGACCATAACCAATATTCACTCGAGGGCGTCGTCCGCTTAATTCAAGAGATTATAAAAATTATGTTTACGATTGAAATTACAGGCGGTTTAATTTTATCTTTTTATTTAACACAATATTACGACACGATGAAAGAAGCATTTTTACACGGGATGTTTATGGCTGTTTCTGCAACGACGAATGCAGGATTTGACATTACAGAAGCTTCATTAACACCGTATTTTAGTGATTATTTCATTCAAGTCGTTGTGATGATTTTAATTGTACTCGGGGCGATTGGCTTCCCAGTATTGATTGAAGTAAAAGGGTTTATTACGAGAAGACGTGCAAAAATGCCGTATCGATTTTCTTTATTTACGAAAATTACGACAGTTACTTTTGGTAGCTTGCTCGTATTTGGCGCAGTGATGATTTTCATCATCGAATCGTTCAACTCATTTCAAGGGATGAATTGGCATGAAAAAGTATTTACCGCACTGTTTCATTCCGTTTCTGCACGTTCAGCGGGATTAACGACGTATGATGTGACAGAATTTAGTGATGCATCGAGTATTTTTATTAGTGCACTGATGTTTATCGGGGCTTCGCCGAGTTCGGTTGGTGGAGGAATTCGGACGACGACATTCGCGATCGCCATTTTGTTCCTTATCCATTTTGCACGGGGAAATGAAGTAATACATGTATTTCATCGTCAAATTAAATTAGTCGATGTGTTTCGTTCATATGCTGTGATCATTTTAGCAGGTTTACTCGTATTTAGTTCAATTATTATTTTAAGTATTACAGAGCCAGGTGTACCACTCGTTGCTCTTTTATTTGAAGTAACAAGTGCCTTTGGGACGTGTGGAATGTCACTAGGAATTACGAGTGACTTGACGAATATTGGAAAATTTACTTTAATGGTATTGATGTTTATTGGGCGCGTTGGACTTATTTCGTTTTTATTCACTTTAGGAGGAAAAACGAACAAAATGAATTATCGCTACCCGAAAGAACGAGTGATTATTGGATAAGAGGAGCGTACATTTATGTGTAAAGAAAGAGAAGATCTTGCACTACATTTATTAATTGTGATGTCGCGAGCGACGCGAGTAATTCAAGCGAAAGCATTAGAATCTATTGAATCACATGGAATTAACTCGACAGAATTTGCTGTGATGGAGCTACTCTATCATAAAGGACCTCAGCCGATTCAGAAAATCGGGAAGAAAATTTTAATGACGAGTGGTTCAATGACTTATATCGTTGATCGTCTTGAGAAAAAAGGAATGTTAGAACGTGTGCGCTGTGAGAAAGATCGTCGAGTGATTCACGCACAGTTAACGGAAGCAGGAGAAGAGTTAATTCGAACAATATTTCCTGTTCATCGGGAGCATATTACGGAAATGATGAGCGTATTAACAGATGAAGAGAAAAAAGTAGCGATTCAATTGTTACGAAAGCTAGGAACATCTATTCATGATTTTTCAGCAGATTAAACAAACAGTTCTACTTCAAGTGTTGGAGTGATGAATACGTCATCTTAAATGAGATCCTATATTTTTATACTTATGACTGAATAAAAATTTTGCTCGGAAGTGATCAAAGGAATGAAAGCCATTGGCTGTTCTTTTGATCACTTTTGTTTTGTGATTTAATCCCTCTACACAATTAACAGATATTATAAAACGAAAAAAACGAAGTCACGATATTTCTCGTGAGCTTCGTTTTTATTTGTTAGAAATTAATAGATTGTGCAATTTGTCCGAATGCATTGAAGTGCGAGTTGTTTGCATCATCAAACATTGTAATTCGGACGAGTTGGTTCCCTTTTTGTACAACGAATCCTGAAACGATACCGCTAGGAGTTTGTACTTGGTACCCTGTAGACGCTTCTCCTTTTAAATCGAATGGTAAGTCGATCATTTCATTCGGTTGTTGTCCATTTGCAGAAGCTTTTAAGACTTCAACAGTATTTTCAACGAAATGTTCGTAATCTCCTGCTTCACCTACTTCAATTCGCATGAAGTTTTCTTCATTATCGACAGGATAAACGATATCGCGATTTGGTTCCTCTTCTGTTAATTCATAGTCGGCAAGCAATTGTACAGTATATCCTTGACCTTTAGCTTGTTGAGGAGCAGATTGTTCTGTTTGAGAAACAGTCGTTTCTTCCTCTTCTTCAGTAGCTTCCGTTGCTTTATCGCTCTCTTCTTCTACTGAACTTTCATTATTTGAAGCATCGTTTTTCTCATCTTCAGTTTCAATGACTTCAACTTCTTCTACTTCTTCAGCATCTTCAGTATCTGTCGTTACGTTCTCATCTTCAGTTGTTTCTTCATCTTTGTCAGTTTCAACTTCTTCAACATTACTTTTTGTACTCTCTTCTTTTTCGATGGGTTCATCCGCATCGTTAGAACATGCAGCAAAAGTAAGCATTGCTGCGAGTGTGAGAGTTAGTAGTGAAAACTTCTTCATGAAATCCTCTCCTTCCTCTCTAGTGTACCACGTTCTCTTTTAAAATTATAATAGTAGCTCGTGAAAAAAGAGAAATAGTTAAGAGGTCATATTTTTTGGAAAAAGAGAAGAAAATAGGTAGCAACTTGAACTATTGAAAGAAAAATAACGTTAAAATGATGCATGTATTTACCTTACCCGTCTAAATAGCTAGAAGGAAAAATTTGTCTTTTGTTTTTAGTATGACGATTGTATCGCTTTCTATTCGTTTGTTTCGGATGTTTCAGAATAGGTCGTCCTAAATATTCGTAAAGCCTTTTTTTAGCGGTTGTTAAATTGAGTCGAACTTTCGGGTTGCGATGAGAAGCATCAGGATCACCTAAATGAGGGAGTTGTTGAAAGTCTTTTTTTGTCGGCTTTGTGTGAAATAAAAAAGGTCCGACTTCAATGAGTAGTGTAGAAAATTGTTGGCTGTTTTTCGGACGCGGTACATATTGCAAACCAACTTTTCGTGCGAAACCGTCTTGAAGAAGTTTGTCGATGGCATCTTTTTTCAAAGAATAGAGAGGCTTACGATTTGTCGCTGTTTTCACATGACGATTGATTGTATAAATTGCTTCACCAATTTCATAAATTTCTTTATCTGTCACAATATTCACCTCATATCTATCATACGAAGGAATAAAGGAAATTTCTAGTGAATTGAAGAATTTTCCTTTTGTTATGAAAAGTCAGCACTTTCTTAAAGAAAATGCCGACTCTTTTTTATTTTTTATACCAACGTTTTCGAGCTTCTTGTTGTAGTTCGCGTTCTGCAGCGCGTGCATCTTTAATTTGATCACGTACGTATTGTCCATCGAGTCGTGCAACTTGTCCGCCGATTTCATCGTAGATCACTTTGTCGATAAGAGGTTTATCTTGTTCACGTGCGATTAATACGAGTCCTGTCGTTTCAGGCGTAATTAAAGAAAGCGTTTCTTCAAAAACGTCTACAGCTGTACGTACTTCTCGAGCATCTCCAGTTGCGCCGATCACCGAACCACCAATCCAACCGAGTAACATGCCGAGTGGACCTCCGATAATACCGACAAGAAGACCGATAATACTTCCTTTTGCTGTTTTGTCAGCTCCAGTAAAATCAAGGAAATCTTTCAGTTGGAGTCCAGCATCTGTGTCGTTATGAACGACCGCCATTTGTTCTCCGACAATTAATTTTTCCGCGTGTAAATTTTTGAAGCGAGAAAACGCTTGGTACGCCAAGCTATTGTCTTTAAATGTGATGATAAAAACATTTTCAACATCTTTCGCCATTACAAATCACTCCTTTTCTATCTATTCATTAGTTTAGCACAAAATGTCAATTTATAAACGTAAAGAAAGAAGAGAAGGAAGTGACAAAATATTGAAAGTGAATTTTACCCCTTTACAATTTAATTGGAATCGATTATCATTTAACTATGTTGCCTAAGGGAAACTTATTTTCCCGAAGGAAAAAGAACGGTTATATATTTTTTCTTTTAAAGTTGCCTAAGGGAAACTTTAAAGGTGAGTATATTTATTTTGAAATTGGAGAAGGTGAGTGTATGGACAAGACCATACGTGTAGAAGATTTATATGTATCGTACGATGGGAATCGTATTTTAACTGATGTTCATTTTCAATTGGAAACAGGAAGATTGATCGGCATTATTGGGGCGAATGGTTCAGGGAAGTCTACATTGATGAAAGCGATGTTAGGACTTATTGAACGCGATCGAGGGGCAGTAACTGTCGAAGGAAAAACAGTTGAAGAACAAAGAAAACGTATTGCATATGTCCCTCAGCGGGCGACGATTGATTGGGATTTTCCGATTACTGTTTTAGATACTGTTTTACTCGGAACATATCCATCTCTCGGTTTATTTCGTCGACCGAAGAAGAAGCATCGCGATTGGGCGCATGAATGTTTAGAAACTGTCGGTATGGAACAATATGCTGAGCGTCAAATTGGTGAATTGTCCGGTGGTCAGCAGCAACGGGTTTTCTTAGCACGAGCTCTTGCCCAAAAAGCGGATTATTTCTTTTTAGATGAACCGTTTGTCGGAATTGACGTAACGAGTGAAGCATTGATTATTGATATTTTGAAAAAGTTGCGTGATGAAGGAAAGACGATTTTAGTCGTTCACCATAATTTAACGCAGTTACGTGATTATTTTAACGATTTGATCGTCGTTAAACGTGGAGTACTAGCGTCAGGACCTGTTGATGAAGTGATGACGTCTGATGTATTAAAAGAAGCATTCCAAGTAGAGTTTGCATTTTTAGAAGATGTACAAGAGGTGACAGAAGGATGAGTTTTATACAAGATATTCAAACGTATGAGTTTTTACAAAAGGCACTATTTACTTCTGTCATGGTAGGAATTATCGCAGGAGTGCTCGGTTCGTTCATTATTTTACGCGGCATGTCGTTAATGGGAGACGCAATTAGTCACGCCATTTTACCCGGTGTCGCTATATCGTATATGATGGGCATTAGTTATTTTTACGGAGCAGTAACATTCGGTTTACTTACGGCCTTCGGTATCGGATTTATTACGCAAAATAGTCGTATTAAAAACGATACGTCAATAGGGATTGTTTTCTCAGCCTTTTTCGCATTAGGTATTATCTTAATCGGGAAAGCGAATACGAGTACCGATTTAACGAGTATTTTATTCGGTAACGTGTTGGCCGTGAGAGACTCAGATATGTGGATGACCTTAGGTATTGGTGTAGTCGTACTACTAGTAGTGTTTTTATTTTACAAAGAATTTTTAGTAAGTACATTCGATCCGACATTAGCGGCGTCTTACGGTCTATCGAATAAAGTCATTCATTACGTATTGATGATTTTATTAACATTAGTAACTGTTGCGTCATTACAAACAGTAGGAATTATTTTAGTTGTAGCGATGCTTATTACACCAGCAGCGACTGCCTATTTATTAACGAATCGTCTCTCTTACATGATCGCGATTTCATCCGTTCTCGGAGCATTGTCTGCGATGATCGGATTGTATATTAGTTTCATCTATAACTGGCCATCAGGTGCCGCAATTGTATTGGTCACAACAGCATTTTTCTTAACGGCGCTTTTATTTTCACCGAAACATGGGATTGTATGGCGTGCGTGGAGAGTGCGTAAAAATAAAACAGTTGTTTGACAAAAAAAGAGTATAGAAGGAGATTAACAAATGTTACGTAAATTTTTACAACTCGGAGTACTTTCAGTAGTAGCCGTTTTATTATTAGCAGCTTGTGGTAATGACGACGCTGCAAAAAACGAAGGAAAAGAACCATCGAAAGATAGCGACGAGCCAATGGAAGTTGTTGCAACATTTTCAATTATTCATGATATTTTAACTGAAGTTGGTGGCGATTTACTTGACGTGCATAGTATGGTGCCGATCGGTACAGACCCACATGAGTATGAACCACTTCCAGAAGATATTAAAAAAGCGACAGATGCAAAAGCACTTTTCTATAACGGGTTAAACCTCGAAGGTGGAGAAGATGGATGGTTCGCAAAACTAGTTGATACAATTGGTAAAGAAGACGATGAAGTATTTGAGGTAATGAACGGTGTAGAGCCGATGTATTTAGCAGATGAAGGAAGCAATGAAGAAGAAATTAACCCACACGCTTTCTTAGATCCAGTTGTCGGTATTCAAATGACAGAAAATGTGATTGATGCTTTAGTACAAATCGACCCAGAAAATGAAGATGCTTATAAAGAAAATGGGGAAGCTTTACTTGAGAAATTACGCGATATCGACACAATGTATAAAGAGAAAATTGCTGAAATTCCAGAAGAAAATCGTGTCTTAGTAGCAAGTGAACACGCATTCCAATATATGACAGAGCGTTACGGTTTAAAACACGGATATATTTGGGCAATTGATACAGAAGAAAATGGAACGCCAGAACAAATTAAATCACTCGTTGAATTTGTAAAAGAAAACGATGTGCCAGTTCTTTTCGTTGAATCAAACGTAGATAAACGCCCAATGGAAACAGTATCTAAAGAAACAGGTGTTGAGATCTTCTCAGAACTGTACTCAGATGAGTTAGGAAAAGCTGGAGAAGAAGGAGAAACATATACTGGTTTCTTAGAGTCAAACATTGAAAATATTCATGCTGGTTTAACATCAAAGCAATAATTGTTGTACGCGTAGTAGATTAAATTATCTACTGCGCGTTTTTTTGTCGATTTTTCATAAAGTTGTTGTACGATATAAGAAAAGGGGGATTTTTATGAAATTTATACATACTGCCGATTGGCATTTAGGCAAGCTCGTCCATGGCCGTCATATGACGGAAGACCAACAGTACGTATTACAGCAATTTGTGCAAGAAGTAGAAGAGAAGCAGCCTGATTTTATTCTTCTTGCTGGTGATATTTTTGATCGCTCGATTCCGCCAGTAGAAGCAGTAAGATTGTACGAAGATACATTGTATGAATTAGTGGAGCGTTTAGGTGTCCCCGTTTATGCGATTAGCGGGAATCATGATGGGCCTGAGCGTTTGCAGTTTGGAAGTAAGATGATGCAAAAGTCAGGCTATACGATCGTAGGAGAGATGACGACAGGGATCGAACGCTTTCACATAGAAGATGAACACGGAGCGGCTGTTATTGACCTTATTCCATATATTGACCCGAGTATTGCGCGTTACATATTACAACGAGATGATATTCGGACATTTGATGAGGCATATGAGGCACTCATTCAGACGATGGACTTTCAGGAAGGAGTGCGCCATATTGCAGTAGCTCACGCATTTGTCACGCCGTATGGAGAACCTGATGAATCTGTGATGAGTGATTCAGAACGCCCATTATCTATTGGTGGAACAGAGTTTGTCCAGTCGAAACATTTTGCTCCATATGATTATACTGCTCTCGGACATTTACATCGCGCGCATCAAGTGAGTAATGAAACGATTCGTTATAGCGGTTCGTTGATGAAATATTCTCAATCAGAAGCGACACATCATAAAGGGTATACATTCGTTGAAATGGATGCGGCGGGGAAGGTTCAGGTAGAACATTGTCCACTTCTTCCGAAACGTGATTTACGTATCATTGAAGCAACGACAGAAGAGTTGACGGATATGCCACATTCGGATGATTATGTTTTCGTTCGATTGCTCGACCGTCACCCTGTCTATCGCCCGATGGAAAAGGTGCGTGAAACATTCCCGAATGCTTTGCACGTATTTCAACGAGCGAGTCATCAATTAACATCTACTGAACAAAAAGAACGATTAAAACAAATTGAAAAGCAAGATGATTTAACGTTGTTTACTTCTTTTTATGAAGCGATATATGACGAAGTACCGAGAGAAGAAGAACGTTTGCTTATTCAGCAATTATTTGAGCGAGTAGAGAAGGAGGAGCGTCACGAATGAAACCATTACAATTGACATTGACAGCTATCGGACCGTATAAGGGGACAGAAGCAATTGACTTTACTTCGTTTCGACAAAGTGAACTATTCGTTATTTCTGGTCCGACCGGTGCAGGGAAAACGACGATTTTTGATGCATTGACGTACGCATTTTATGGAATAGCAAGCGGTGAAGATCGTAAAGAAAATGTGCGCCATTTACGAAGTGATTTTGCAACAGATGACGTTCCTTCAAGTGTTGATTTGATTTTTGAAGCAAATGGAAAAACATATCGCGTATTCCGTCAAATTCCATATCAAAAAGAAGGAAACAAAACGGAAACAGATGGAAAAGCAGAATTATATACGATCAACGATGAAGGAGAACATCCAGCAGTTTCAAAAATGAATCCGACGACTGTGAATCAAAAGTTGTACGAAATTATCGGACTCGACAAAGAGCAGTTTCGTCAATTAGTGTTGTTACCCCAAGGGGAGTATCGTACGTTTCTTACGTCACCAACGACGAATAAAGAAGCGATGTTACGAACAATATTCCAAACAGAGCGCTATGCGAAACTCGCTCAATTGTTGCAAAAAGAAACGAAAAATGCAGCAAAAGAAGTCGATCGCCTTTTAGAACGCCGCGATTATTTATTAGAAGATATTCGACGAGTCGTTCAAGGAGAACCAGCATTGGATGCTATTTTTACACGTGATGAAGTGAAGTTACAAGAGGTACTGTCATCATTACGAGAAGCTACAGTGACTCAACGAGAGCAGTTGAACATATACGAGCAAGAGTTAAACAAAATTGACGAGCAGTTGAAAGAGGCACAAGCGGCGTATCATCGTGCAGAGACGATTGAGAAACAGTGGCAAGAAAAAGAACAAATGACTAAAAGATTGAAAGAACTTCAACAAAAAACTTCTACAATAGAAGAGAAAAGAAAAGTCGTAGAAGCATTAGACATTGTTGAACGTCTCATCGTTAAAAAACAACAGTTAGATGAAGCGGTAAAATACTATCGTTTGAAAGAAATTGAGCGAGAACAAAATATGCGCGATTTACAAGCATGGACGATTTCTTACGACGATTATATGAAACGTCAACACGCATTAGATGAGAAAAAAGAAGCGATGGAATTATTAAGAAAAGAAATCGATCAACTTGAACAAAATTATCAGCAAGTGATGCGACTCGATGAGTTACAAGAAAGTGTGCAAAAAGCAGCACGTGACGTTGAAGTGGTAGAAAAGAAAATCGAAGAGATAGAAGAAGACTATCAATTCCATCGAGTAGAATACCGCGCGCAGCGGAAAGGATGGATTGAAGCTCAAAAGGCGAAAGAAACGTATGATGAAAAAATTCGAGAAGATGAAGCGTTAACGAAACAAATTGAACTGTTAGAAACGCTTCAAACGTATGAATTACAAATAAAAACACTCGAAGCGAATATGAATGAACTTCGCCCGTTACGCGATAAAAAAGAGCAAGAGTTTCAAGCATTAAAAGACGATTACTTTGAAGCACAAGCAGCAAGACTTGCGCATCAACTACATGACGGTGAACAATGCCCAGTCTGTGGAAGTGTAGAGCATCCGAAAAAAGCGAATGTACATGCAACACTTGTCACAGAAGAAGCATTAGAGAAAAAAGAAGAAACATTCCGAGCATTAGATTTAGAGCTCATCAAATATGACCAACAACTTGAAGAAGCGATTCGTCAACGTAATCGTTATGAAGCCGCACGTGTGGAACGAAATATTCATACAACGGTCGAACAGTTAAAAGAACAACGAGAGTCGACGTATAGCGCAATGGAAGGATTAACGTATCAACAAGGAATAGAAAAGACGTTAGAAAAAATTGTGCATGAATTAGAAGAAAAAAGTGAAACGTATCAAGAAACTTTAGATGAATGGAAAGAAACATTAACTGAAAAACGAATTGCCCTCAGTACGAAAGAAGCGACTTATCAAGAAGTAAAACGAGCGATTCCAGAAGAACTTCATGACCGAGATGTTTATGAGCGCGTCCGACAAGAGAAGAAAGAAATGTATCAGCACTATGTGGAAGTAAAAGAAACGTTAACCGAGAAACGTCAACAATTAATGACGATGAAAGCATCGTTAGAAGCGACGAAAGAAAGTGTCCTTCGAGAATTAGAAGAAAGAAAACAACGAATGGAGCGACAGACGAGTGATTGGGAAGAAGCATTAAAGAAAGAAGGGTGGAGCGCAGCGGATTATGAAAAGTGGTATGAGCGTTTAGATGAAAAGACGCTTATGAAAGAACATCTTCATGCTTACGACCAAGAAGTGCAAGAAGTGAATATCCGCTTAGCTATGTTAGAAGAATCATTAAAAGGAAAAGAACGAGAACCTTTAGAAACCTATGAACGAGTCGTTGCAGAAATGAAAGAACGTATAGAAAAGCAACGAACGATCGTCCATCAAGCTACTCATTTACAAAGCGAGTATGAACGCTTTATGGAAGAGATTGAACAATATATAAAAACATCTTCTGAAAAAGAATCGAGCTATCGTCAATTAGCGCACTTATCGCGTCTCGTTTCAGGGGATAACGAAGCGAAAATCTCATTTGAACGATTTATTCAAATAGAATATTTAGAACAAGTACTTCAAGCAGCAAATATTTATTTCAATGACTTAACAGATGGCCAATATCAGTTTGAGCGTAATGAAGAACGCGCTTCTCACGGAAGAGCAAGCGGACTAGATCTCGTCGTGTTTGACGGATTTACCAACGAACTCCGTGACGTGAAAACTTTATCTGGTGGTGAGAAGTTTATCGCATCCCTCTGTTTATCATTAGGCATGAGTGATGTCATTCAAAGTCACCAAGGGGCCGTACAAGTCGATACGTTATTTATTGATGAAGGATTCGGAACATTGGATGAAGAAATGTTACGCAAAGCGATTGATGCGCTCATTGCACTCGAAAAATCAGGGCGTATGATCGGTGTGATCTCTCACGTTGATGAGTTAAAAGAAGCATTACCTGCTGAGATTGCTGTAACGAAAAATAACGCGGGTCATAGTGAATTAGAGGTGATCATTAAATGAAGAAGCGTCGGATGACATTAGGACTTGTCATCGTCTTATTAATTGCATTAGCTGTCTATTTACAAACGACGATGAAAGAAACAGCAGAAAAAGGAAAGCCGTATACACTCGCTTACTATGAAATGAATGAAACGGAACATGTCGGTGACAACAGTAAAGTCATTGGACTCATTGATCAACTCCCTTATGCGAATGAACGAAAAGCAGTCGAAATTGATGCAGAAGGAAAAGGCGTCCGTATTCAGTACGAACGTCCAAAAGTAGAAACAGAAGATGAAGAAGTGTTATTTCACCAAGCCGTCCTCTTTCAAATGATTCATAATTTAATGTATGTTGAATATGCTTGGAGTGATACCGTTGAAACGGTGACAAAAGAA
>JASLGI010000049.1 GCA_030149685.1 Bacillaceae bacterium
TGAAAGTCAAACACAACTCATTGCAAATAATATGGGATCTTCTACTGTGGAGATGCGAGAAGCAATAGGACAACAAACTCAATTGTGGGATAATGAATTGAACTATATTTGGGGACAGTTAAAAGAACATTTACCAGATAGTGAGTTCCAACCGTTATTACAAGGACAACGAAATTGGATTCAACAAAAAGAGTCCCGCGCTCAAGCAGCTTACAATCAACAAGGAACGATGAGCTTACTAGAAGGAGATTCTGTCCTTTTAGAAGAGACTCAAAATCGTGTATATTGGCTCGTTGAAACGTATTACAAATAATAATTCATGAAAATACAAACCTCACTTTCATTAGTTGAAAGTGGGGTTTTGTTTACTTTCTGAAAATGAAAATACCTAATTACTAACATAAATGAAAAGAGACCCCTATGTTTTATTAGTGGGGGTGGGAAATGATCATCCTATAAAATGGATAGAGAATACTGTCCAAAAATAAAGAGAACGTAAGATAGGAGAAAGAAAACGTATGAAAAAGTGGTTGATGATGGGAGCATCACTTACACTCGCAATGACGCTAGCTGCTTGTGGTGACGGTGATGGAAAAGAGACGAAAAAAGAGGCGAAGAAAGCAGATATCGTCTTACAAACAGAAGAAGAATTAGTTGATTTGTATCAGAACCCAAAAGCGTATAAAGGTGCGGAAGTTCATTTTACTGGGCGAGCATTTAGTATCGAAAAAGATGGCGATTTTACGTATATGCAAGTATGGGAAAATCCAGAAGATGTAGAGAATAATACGATCGTTAAGTTTGATTCCTCATTAGCGAAAGTGAAAGAGGATGATTATGTCAAAGTAGTTGGTATTGTTGGAAAAGAGTTTAAAGGTGAAAATATGTTAGGTGGCGAAGTGAAAGCGCCGACAGTAGAAGCAAACTCGGTTGAAATTATTCCAGCAGTAGAAGCAATTGCTCCGACAAAAGAAACGAAAGAAATCAATGAGACGAAAACACAACATAATGTGTCTATCGATGTGCAAAAAATTGAGTTTGCTGATGAACAGACACGCGTATATGTAAAAGTGCGTAATGATTCTCAGATGACGATCGACTTTTACACATTTAACACGAAATTAATTGAAGGTTCTACTCAGCACGAAGAAGAGACATTATCTGTATCTGGTCTTCCTGAGATGCCGAGCGAGTTGCTTCCAGGAATTGAAGCTGAAGGAATGATTGTTTTCCCAAGCGTAGAAACTAAAGAAGGCTTAAAACTTCAAGCAAAAGTGTCAGGCGATGATTATGATTTATCGTTTGAACCATTTGTTTTTGAATTGCCTTAAAAAAGATATTTTATACTATTGAGGGTAGGTGACTCAGATGAAAGGAATTAGTATTGCTTTATTCGTTTTAGGCGGATTCGGCTTGTTTTTAAGTACACTGATGTTTGGTGATATCGGTGTTGCTGCGGGAATTGGTTCACTCACTGCATTGTTAAGTGGAGCAGGTTTTTGGATGGCGAATAACCGTTTACCGAAACAATAAAAAATACGTCGTTGTCTTAAGAGACAGCGACGTGTTTTTTTATGACATGAGTGAATGAAAATAATCCCATGAATGTTTCGCTAATAAAAGGACGGTCATGACGATAAATAAAATGCGCACGTAGCCACTGCCCCGTTTAATGGCAAAACGAGAGCCTGCAATCGAGCCGAAAATTTGAGCAACGCCCATGATGAGTCCGTAAGCGAAATTGACTTGACCTAAAATGATAAACATAATGAGTGCGGCGAAGTTACTTCCGAAGTTGAGTACTTTCGCATTGCCTGCTGCTTTTAAAAAGTCAAAGCCGATCCATAAAAATGCAAACATTAAGAAAGAGCCTGTGCCAGGTCCTAAAAATCCGTCATAGAACCCGATAAATCCGATCAATAAGACGAATAAAGCGAAATGTATCGTCGATAATGTTTTTTCTTTGGAAATATTTCCCCAATCTTTTTTAAAGATTGTATATACGGCGACGACTGCTAACATGACGAGCATGACTGGTTTTAATATTTCTGGGTCGACGATAGAGACGACATAGGCGCCGAGTACAGACCCGATAAAGGTAACAGGTAATAGTTTTCCGAGCGTTTTTAAGTCGAGATGACCGGAGCGGAAAAACATAATGCTACTTGTAAATGAACCGAGAGAGCTTGCGAGTTTATTTGTTGCAATCGCAGCAGATGGTGAAAGTCCAGTAAACATGAGAGCGGGTAAAGTAATGAGTCCGCCACCACCGACGACAGAATCGATAAATGCGGCGATAAAGCCGAATGTAATCAGTAAAATAATAATGGATGGGTCGAGTTCGAACATAGCTTTGTCCTTTCCTACGTAATGGTTCTATCGTAAAGAAAAAAATGATAAATGTAAACGCTTTATTGAATAATGAGTAGTATATTCCTTTTTCTTTCGATAAGATAAGAAAAAAGGAGGAGATTATATGACATTGCCTGTTTGTGCACATTGCGGATATGAATGGACGTGGAAGCAATCGATGCAACGGTATTTAGCAATGCAACATATCGACCACGGCATGAAGTGTCCGTCTTGTCATCATCAACAATACATTACGAAAAAAGTTCATCGCCGATTAGCGACGATTCGTTTCATTCCTTACATTTTGACGATTTTCAGTATCTTTTTATTCTCTTTACCCATGGCTATTTTAATTTTAATCGTATCGATCATTGGGATGGTTGGAATTCACCCATTCGTGATGACATTATCGAATGAGAAAGAACCACCTGAAAAGCCTCTATGGTAAAGAAAAGCATCACAGCTACGGAAAACTCCGCAGTTGTGATGCTTTCTTATGAGGCAGGTGATGCTTTCACTTCAAACATTTGACGAGGTTGTTTAGCTAATGATGAGACACTTTGAATGAATAAATTAGTCCGTTCAATGAGTGACGGAATTAGCATATATTCGTGTTTACTATGTTGTCCGCCACCGATTGGTCCGAGTCCATCGACAGTCGGTATACCGAGTGCGGCAGGAAATGATGCATCCGACCCTCCGCCAGTTGACGTATGCGAAAGAGGAATGTTCAATTGTTTCGCTTGATACTCAATAAATTGAACGAGTTGCATATTTTTTTCCGTTAATGGCATCGGCGGACGACTGATCGTGCCTGTGAGCGTCGTCGTCGTATGGTCGATGACAGTCTCTTTACAAATTTTTTGCAATTGTTGTTCGACCCAATTTGCTTGTTCGGGATGGGTGATTCGTACGTCAATTGTTGCTTTCGCAATCGGTGAGATGACATTACTTGCAATCCCGCCTTTCGTTTCAACGACATTGACATGAATGCCTTCTTCAGGACGAGATAGCGCATCAACGGCGATAATTTTATGAGCGAGCTCTCGAATGGCACTTCGCCCTTTTTCAGGCTCAATTCCTGAATGAGCAGCTTTTCCTTTTACATTGATATGATACGTCCCGACACCACGTCGAGCGCTGACGATCGATCCGTCTTTACGTGCAGGTTCTAGGACGAGTGCACACATTTTATCGCGTGCGTGTTTTTCAATGAGTTGTCTCGAACTATCTGACCCGATTTCTTCATCGCTATTGAAAATAATTTGCACATGTTTATACGCATCGTCTCCACGTTCGATCAATTTTCGCATAGCGTAGTAGACGAGTACGAGACTTCCTTTCATATCGACGACACCAGGGCCGTACGCATGTTGGCCACGAATAGTGAACGGGCGTGCTTTCGCTGTACCTCGGTCGAACACAGTATCCATATGCCCGAGAATTAAAATTTTAGGGCGCAATGCTTCTTCGTGTTGAATGACTAAATGATTCCCTTGATTTTTATTTAATATCGTATGCACGTGAAAGCCGAGTGCTTCGAATTTTTGTTTAAGTAACTGAGCAACTGAGTCGACGCCTTCTTTATCGTCAGAGCCACTATCGATATTGACGAGTTGTTCTAACAATTGAAGCATGTCAGTCGCCTCTTTTTGAACGTAATTCATTATTGCAGGGGGCATACGCATTCTCCTTTTTTCGTTTCAATACCCTGAATGTCAGCGAGTTAAGCGAAATGATCGGTTAAAATTTGCACGAATTGTTTTAAATAATGTTCATCTTTTTCATCAAATCGGTCATATGAGCGGCTATCGATATCGAGTACACCGAACAATCGTCCGTTCACAGTCATCGGAATGACGAGTTCGGATTTACTCGTCGGGTCGCAAGCGATATGTCCAGGAAACTCGAAGACATTCGGTACACGTTGTGTTTCGTTCGTTTTTGCAGCGGTGCCACAAACTCCTGAGCCGATTGGAATACGGATACAAGCTGGTAACCCGTGGAATGGCCCGAGAACGAGTTCATCTTCTTTATAAAGATAGAAGCCGACCCAATTTATATCGTCTAAAAAGAAATTTAATAAAGCGCTCGCATTCGCTAAATTTGCGATGACATCTTTTTCTCCTTCAATGAGCAGTTCAATTTGACGCAGTAACGTATGATAGGCTTCGTCACGGTCTTTACTATACGGAATATTTTCAAACATACAATCTTCCTTTCATCAACTCTTTAATTTGTACTATTATATAGAAGTTTTTATAAAGTGTCGAAAGAAAGCGTTCGAGTCATTAATCACTCGAACGCTTTTCGTTGGCATGATTGATTGGATGTTGAAGACGAGTAAGAGCGAGTAGCTCATATGTGACTGTCCGTTTAGCAGAGAGTGTATTGATCGGTTCATTTTCATAATGAAGGAGGCGGTCGGTCAGTTGACGTTCAATAGCTTTTTGGTCGAATCGCTCATTACTTTCGATCGCTTCACCGATTTGACGGATGATCGCATCAAGTTGTTCTTTTTCTTTTTCTGTCCATGAAGAAGTGACAGGGAGTGCTGCAAACATAACTTCCAGTCGATGCAATATTTTTTCATAATAGATCAACAGTTGTTCTGAAGAAGAAAAGTCTGTTGCAGGCGGTCGGATGAATGTGTAATGAGCATCTTGTTGTTGAAATCGGATGAGTGGCTCTGTTAATCGAATTTCTTGATGAATCATACGTAATTTACGTTTTAATGCTTCATCCGGAGCGGTATTCGTTAATAAAAAGTAACTCATCCGTTGAAGTGTTTCGCCGATTTGACGAGCAATATTGTGTAAATGTTTTTGAATTGCTTCTGAATATTCAGGAGGAGAAATAAAAATATTAACTGCAATCGACACGAGGAGACCGACAGTTGTCGAACCGAGTCTCGTGAAAAACGCGACGAAAAAGTTACTATGTACGACGTCGACCATCGCAACCGCAGTTAATGTTGCAACGAGTAGTCCTGCTTGTAAATTTAATTTATATGTCGTCCAAATCGTCAAGACAGCTGACAATGTGTACGTAATCGGCGCATGGCCGAAAATTGATACGAGAACGACTGTATAAAAAGCGCCGATTGCTGAAGCAGGAAATCGAATCGCTGCTTTTCGAATAGAGTCATGAATCGTCGGATCGATAGTAACGATAGCAGTAATGACGGCAAATGCTGGAGGCCAGTCGAGCGCTTGACAAATGAGGGCAGTAATAAAAACTGCGATTCCTGTTTTTAAAATTCGACTGCCTCGAAAAACGAACGGTTTCAACATATCCCCCCTATTGGATCATTTTTTCTTAGTATATCATTTTTCGGTAATGTTTATCATTTTCACCGAAGGGTATGGTAAAAATAGGTAAAGAATGAAGGAGGAATACGATGACAGTGACAGTAGAACAATTTATGAAAGAAGCAGAAGCGTTAAAAGGCCCGGTGTTCACATTTTATTTACGTACGAGTCCTCATAATGAAGAATGGAAAATCATTTTAAAAAATGGATTAAATCGAACAGAAGAATACGTCGAGGCTGCAAATGAAGAACAAGTATCTTTATTCCAACGTATTCGAAAAGAGGTGGAACGTGCCGTACGCGATCAACAACGTCAGTTACATAATGGCTTGATCGGTGTAGCAAATAGTGAGCATGTTCAACTATTAACGACACAACCTCCCGTTCGTGATGAATTTCATTGGGAAGATCAAGTAATGCTTCGTCAATTGAAAGAGTTAACAGAAGCGTATCCGAAAACAGGACTCGTATTCGTGCAAAGAGAATATATCGTTTTACTCGATGTCCTGCTCGGTGAACTCGTAGAAGAAGATGCGTATGAGTTAAATGTCGATACGAATGATTGGGTTCGGTATAAAGGGTTAGCTTACGGTGGTATTATTTCAAGTAGCGCGAACCATCGTGATGTCTTTGAAAGTCGTATGAAAGAACAAGAAAAACAGTGGTATCGTCAAGTAGCACCGAAAGTAGCAAAACATGCGAAAGATAAAGGTTGGGAAGAAGTATATATCGTCGGAGCGAAACAACTGACAGACTTATTCCAACAAGAAGTACCGAAAATGAACGTAACGAAAGTCATCAATCACAATTATGCAAGTAAGTCATCTCATGAAATGATCGAACGTGTATTATTTTCAACTGAAGAATAACGATAAAAGGTCTCCTCACGAAAAATGTGAGGAGATTTTTTAAATGAAAGTAGAAACATTTCCTTTTTCATTTACGTACAGTAAGTGAAAGCGAGGAATGTGATGAAAAAAATAATAAGTATGAGTGTTCTTTTACTATTACTTTTAATCGTGCGTCCAGTTTTGATGAACGAGGAAGAAGCAATACTCATCGCTCCACCTGAGCAAGTGAGTGTGCTCGATACGAGTGAGATGGTGACTGCAACGGAGAAAAAGTGGAAAGAGAAATACCCAGAAGTGTATGAATCTATCAAAGAAGCGTTGAAACAATTCCAACCGGTGATGGTGTACAATACGAAAGAAATTGATCAAGAAGAGTTAGATCAGATGCTTTCACATATTATTGACAATCACCGAACAAATACGTATTTAAAGGAGTGGGAGTATTGGGAACTAGCGTTGCGTGACGAAGGAGAGGTACATTTCACGTATTCTCTTCCACGAGATGAAATAATTGCGCAAGAGCAGTTTATCAAAGAGGAAGTCGCTCGTTTAGCCGATGAGTTAGTGACA
>JASLGI010000112.1 GCA_030149685.1 Bacillaceae bacterium
ACGGGCATGTCCATTTACGTAAATTGAGATTTTTAACGTCTTTATTTTGGTATCCACAGTTTGAACAGAGTTGAGAACTAGCAAACGTTTTAGATACCACTACTACTTGCTTACCGTACCATTTAGCTTTATATTCCAACATAGTTCTAAATTGATACCATGAAACTTCACTAATTACTTTAGATCGTTTACGATTTTTTAGCATATTTGATACTTGTAAATCTTCGATACCAATCACATCGTCGTTTTTGATGATTTAAGTAGAGATTTTATGTAAGTAATCTGTTCGTGCATTGACGATCTTCTCATGTATTCTTGCGACTTTCCGTCTTTGTTTTTTATTTGGATATATACGAAATTTATATGCTTTATGAATTAGTATCGATTTCCACCCCCTTTTTACGTATACTAAAAGTATATGTAAATGTAGTAAGTATATCAATAATATACTAGGAAGGTGGTGAGGTGATTGGAGCGAGTACCTAAACTAATTAAATTTCCTGTTGATTTAGTCGTACGAATCGAGGAATATAGGGAACAACACAACATCCGAACTTTTTCAGGAACTGTTTACGAATTGATACGAAAAGGGCTAGAAAAGTAAGGTGGCTGTTCAAAAGTAGATTCAAACACAAGGCAATCAGGGCTTACATCCCCTAGCCTAAAGGCATAGGGGTTTTACGCCCGATTCTTATAAATGAGGAAAAAATAACTTGATATTCAAGGAGGAGAAGCGATGGGGAAACGATCGAATGTTTGGCTAGGAGCAGCAGCTATTGTAGAAAATGAAAAAAATGAATGGCTCGTCGTTAAAAAAACATATGGTGGATTAGAAGGACTATGGTCTTTTCCAGCAGGATTTGTAGAAGCGGATGAAACGATCGATGAAGGAGCTATAAGAGAAGTGAAAGAAGAAACAGGGATAGATGTTGCTATTTGTGAATTAATCGCTTTTCGAACAGGAGTTTTGTCATATGGAGTTAGCGATCATATGGCGTTATTTGCAGCGCGTCCTTTAGATGAAACTCAACCGATATGTTTATGTGAAAAAGAAATTGCTGATGTCGCCTGGCTAACTCGAGAAGAATTACAAGAGCGCTCAGATGTTTCAGAGATGGTAAAAGAAATGAGTAGACATTTAACATCTGCTCGTTGTGAATTAGGAGATGCGATCAACCCAGGCGATCAATTCGGGTATACGTCCTATAAATTATTTTATAAAAAAGATTAAATATAGTGACTTTTCTTCAAAATTTGAAGAAAAGTCGCTTTTTTTCTTAGGAAAGTGCTCGTTTCTTTTAAAGTTTGATACAATAAGAATAGTTTATAGAAAAAGGAGCTAATAAAATGAAAGAACTTGCAGTAGCACGAGTAAGTGAACTACAAGGTGGTTCACTCATTCTCGGTGTCACAGAGCATGCATCAAACGTTAAAGGGTGGAATGAGTTTGTAGAAGCGTATGTACCTGCACTGAACGATTGGGTTCAATCAGGAGATATTTCAACAAAAGAAGGACAAGTAACGACATTACCTGTTGCCAATGCACCATTTGATCGACTCGTATGCGTCGGCTTAGGACGTCGCGATGAGTTGACGAAACGTCAAGTACGTGAAGCGTTCGCAGCAGTTGGGAAATTAGCACGTACAAATGAATGGCGTGACGTTTCATTCGTCGCTTCAACATTTACGAAAGAAAAAGAAACGAAAGATTTACTCCATTTAGCGACAGAAGGATTCACTTTAGGGATGTATGAAGTACCTTCGTACGAAACGATGAAAAATGCCCCTGAACACGAGTGGGAAACTTGGACAGCGGTGACTACAATTGATGAGAAAAAAGCGGTGCAAGCGATGGCTCTCGGTTATGAATACGGAGAAGCGGTTAATTACGCACGTACGTTGATCAACCGTCCACCGAACTTGCTTACAGCGCGCGCATTAGCAGAAGAAGCAAAAGGAATTGCAGAAGCTTATGGATTAGAAGTAGACATTTTAAAGAAAAAACAATTGGAAGAAATGGGTGCAGGCGGTTTACTCGCAGTGAATAAAGGGTCTGTTGAGCCTCCACGTATGATCGTTTTAAAATATAACGGAAATCCAGATTCTGACGAAGTGCTTGGTCTCGTTGGTAAAGGAATTACGTACGATACAGGTGGATATTCATTAAAGCCGAAAAATGGTATGGTCGGTATGAAAGGTGATATGGGTGGAGCAGCAGCAGTATTAGGTGCGATGCGCATTATCGCAACAGAACAACCGAAGAAAAATGTAGTTGCAGTCATTGCTTCAACAGACAATATGATTTCAGGCGAAGCGATTCGTCCAGATGATATTATTACATCTCTTAGCGGTAAAACGATTGAAGTATTAAATACAGATGCAGAAGGCCGTCTCGTATTAGCAGATGCAGTCACATATGCTCAACAAGAAGGTGCAACGTCAATCATTGATATCGCAACACTTACAGGTGGCGTAATCGTTGCTCTCGGAAAAGATAAAACGGGAGCACTTACAAATGATGAAGCATACTTTGAAGCGTTTTTAGAAGCAGCTGTTGAGACAGATGAGTTTGTCTGGCAATTACCATTAACGGAAAACGATAAAAAACGTATCCGTAAAAGTGATGTTGCGGACTTAAACAACTCACCAGGAGGAGATGGACATATGATCTTCGCTGGTGGATTTGTCGGAGAGTTTGTTAATGAAGGAACACCTTGGATTCACTTAGACATTGCAGGAACGTCTGATACAGATGCTCCTCATGTGTTAGGACCAAAAGGTGGAACAGGTGTTATGGTTCGTACACTTGCAACATTTGCTCGTCAATAATAAAGAAAAAGTACCTGAACTTGAAAAGTTCAGGTACTTTTTTTAATACGATTGTTTTTCTTTTTTCTTTTTAATGTCACGTTTTAAATCGTCTCGAGCCGTAATGTCTGCTGGTTTCACGCCAGAAATATAAGCAGCGCGTCCCATTAAATGTCCACCGACAGGAGATGTAATGAATAAGAATACAATCCCGAGAATGAGTTGAATACTGAAATGTCCTTCGATGAGCCAAAAATGTAAGAAGACTCCGAGTAAAATACTGAGTACTCCGAATGTCGTACTTTTTGATGCAGCGTGTGAACGCGTATATGCATCAGGGAGGCGTAAAATCCCAATCGTCGTTACGACAGTGAAAAGGACACCGGTGGAGATTAAAAGAATAATGAGTCCATTAATGATTTCGGTCATTTTCAATAATCTCCCCTTTTTCTATAAATTTCGAGAATGCAGTCGTTCCGATAAATGACATGATCGCAACGAGTAAAATAATCTCGATGAAAAACTGTGTTTCAAAAATGATCGCGAGCAAGGCCGTTGCTGAAATAATCATGATCCCAATCGCATCGAGTGCGATGAGGCGGTCAGGAATCGAAGGCCCTTTAAATAGGCGATACAATAACCCGACCATCGATAATAAGACGAGCATGAGGGAAATCCAGAAAAATGTTGTCATGGACGACTCACCTCCAAGATCGCTTTTTCAAACGTATCTTTGATCGAGCGGATTGATTCATCGACATCGTCTGAGTCAATCGCGTGAATGTACAAAGTCTTTTGATCTTCAGATACATTCAATACGACAGTCCCTGGAGTGAGCGTAATGAGCATTGAAAGTAATGTAATTTCCCAATCGTGCTCTAGCTCTGTCGGTAATGCGAAAATGATTGGTTGAATGTCAAGCTTTGGGCTAAGAACTACTTTTAACATATCAAAGTTCGACATAGCGAGCTCTTTGACAAATAGTAAAAATAGTTTCAAAGCGGCCCATAATCGCCAAATATAGAGACGTTCTCGAAAGAAGCGCCCCATTAAAATAATCATAAATAACCCAAGTAAATATCCGATGGTGAATGTACTAGCGGTAAAGGAAGAACTCATAAACATCCAAGTGACCGCAATGAGTACGTTCAATAAAATTTGAAGTGCCATTTGTGATCTACTCCTTTAAAACCGCATCGACATACATCGACGGATCTAATAATACTTCACTTGCATGAGACATGAATGGTTCTAACCATTCTGCTCCGACTCCGTAAGCAACTGTTAATAAGACGAATGCAGCTGCTGGAATGAGCATGCGGCGATACGTTTTTCGGTCGGTTGTCGGAATCGGTTGTTGTTCTCCCCAAAAAGCATAAACGAAAATACGCATGACAGAAAGTAAAACGACGAGACTTGATAGTAAAACGACAATTGTCGCAGCAACATGTCCTGCTTCGAATCCACCTTCTGCAATTAAATATTTCCCGATAAATCCACTGAGTGGAGGAATACCTGCTAAACCGAAAGCGGCGATTAAGTAAAACCAACCGAGCGGTGCGTGGGTTTTCATCAATCCACCCATTTTACGTAAATTAGAAGTACCTGTGACGTAAATTAATACACCGATGAGTAAGAAGAGCGCTCCTTTAATGAGCATGTCATGAATTAAATAAAAGACAGCACCTTCCATACCAGGTTCGTTCATTAAGGCAGCACCGAATAAAATAACTCCGACTGCGATAATGACATTGTAAATAATGATTTGTTTTACATCGAAATATGCGAGTGCTCCGACACTTCCGACGACGATCGTAATGATCGATAAGACGAGTAATATTTCATGAGTAAACCCGACGTCGTGGACGAAAAACAATGTATACGTACGCATAATGGCATACACTCCGACTTTCGTTAACAATGCACCGAATAGTGCAAGGATCGGTGCAGGTGGTGCCGCATAAGCGCTCGGTAACCAGAAGTAGAGAGGGAAAATAGCCCCTTTAATTCCGAAGACGATTAAAAATAAAATCGCGATAACGGTAATAATTCCTGGTTGGTCGATAAGAGCGATTTTGTTCGAGATATCTGCCATATTCAATGTTCCGATCACAGAATATAAATAAGCGACCGTAATGACGAAGATAGCAGAAGAAACGACGTTGACGATCATGTATTTAATCGCTTCACGTAATTGTGTTTTCTCTCCACCGAGTCCAATCAATACATACGAAGCCATTAAAAACACTTCGAAGAAGACGAACATATTGAAAATATCTCCTGTTGTGAAAGCTCCGTTAATCCCTGTAATCATAAATAAAACAGCAGGGTAATAATAAAATTGTTCACGCGCTTCATCAAGCCCACTAAAGCTATAGATGACGACGAGTAGCGTTAATACGAGTGTCGTCGTAACGAGCAATGCTGAAAATGGGTCAGAAACGAGTGTAATGCCGAATGGTGCTGGCCAACTTCCGAGATCTAATGTTTGAATCCCTTCGCTCTGTACACGAAACAGTAAAATGAATGATGTAATCGTCGCTAAGACGAGACCAATGACAGATAATGTTCGTTGAACGACGATCGATGTCCGGAAAAACATTAATAGTACAGCGAAAAGAAACGGGATTAAAATCGGAAATAAAAGTAAGTTACTAGTCATGTTCATCGTTTCCTTTCAATTGATTCATATCTCCCGTTCCGTGGACTGCATACATTCGGTAAGCGAATACGAGTGTGAGAGCAGTAACCCCGAAGCTAATAACGATCGCTGTTAAAATGAGCGCTTGTGGTAACGGGTCTGCATAGTTCGTCACACCTTCTGCTACGACTGGAGGTGCAGGGCCGTCAAGACCTCCCATCGTCAATACGAGCAAGTGCACGCCATGACTGAGAAGTCCCGTTCCTAAAACGACTTTAATAAGCGTACGCGATAAAATTAAATAAACCGCAGCGGTGAATAAAACGCCGATTAAAATAGACATTAGAAATTCCATTATGAGTCCCCTCCAATCGTTTGAATCATTGTCATCGTTGAACCGACAACGACGAGATAGACACCTAAGTCAAAGAGTGTCGCTGTATGGAGCGATGTTTCTCCGAAAAGTGGTAATGTGAAATCATCGAATGCATGTGTGAAAAATGGCATGTCGAAGAAAATCGGCCACGAAGCTGTCCCAATCGCAATGAGAAGTCCGATGGCAACGACAATTCGGAAGTTGACAGGTAAAGCACTTTGGACCGTTTTTAAATCAAATGCGAGTAATAACAAAACGAGTGCTCCTGTCGTAAGAAGACCTCCTACGAATCCTCCACCAGGTGTGTAATGCCCGACGAAGAAAATATGAATCGAGAATAAGAAGATGATGAAGAAGACGATTTTTGTCGTCGTTTGTAAAATGACATCATTTGCTTTCATCAGCTTTCTCCTTTCCCGCTAACTTCAAGCG
>JASLGI010000113.1 GCA_030149685.1 Bacillaceae bacterium
ATCAATTTAGAACCATGTTGGAATATAAAGCTAAATGGTACGGTAAGCAAGTAGTAGCGGTATCTAAAACGTTTGCTAGTTCTCAACTCTGTTCAAACTGTGGATACCAAAATCAAGACGTTAAAAATCTCAATTTACGTAAGTGGACATGCCCGTCCTGTCATACACATCACGATAGAGATATTAACGCAGGACAGAATCTAAAAAAGAAGCTGAAAGACTTCTAACCGTAGGGACTACGGGGATAGCCTAATTAATTAGCGTTCGTTAGAACGCTGTACTTAGGAATCTACTAGGCTTTAGCCTAGTAGTAGTTCAAAGGTCTTTTTACTATTAAAAGAACCCCGATGATTTTTGTTTTTCAATTAATTAAAAAGAGTCTTTCTAACACCGTTTTGTGCTAGAAAGACTCTTTGTCGTTACGCTTGCTTATTTAAAAAATCGAGTAATGCTTCGACGATTCGACGTGACGCTTCGCCATCTCCGTAAGGGTTTGACGCTTTCGCCATTTTGTCATAAGCGGCTGAATCGCTTAACAGTTCATCTGTTAATTCGAAAATCGTTTCTTCTTCTGTCCCCGCAAGTTTGAGCGTTCCCGCTTCAATCCCTTCCGGACGTTCTGTCGTATCGCGTAAGACGATCACCGGTTTTCCGAGACTTGGCGCTTCTTCTTGAATGCCGCCTGAGTCCGTTAAAATAATATGTGAACGTGCTGCGAAGTTATGGAAATCAACGACTTCTAACGGTTCAATTAAATGAACGCGGTCATTATCGCCTAAAATTTCATCTGCGACTTCACGTACTGCTGGGTTCATATGCATCGGATAGACGATTTGAATGTCGTCATATTTTTCGAGCAAACGATTGATTGCACGGAACATATTGCGCATCGGTTCACCTAAGTTTTCACGACGGTGTGCTGTAAGAAGAATCATTTTGTCCTCACCAATTTTTTCTAAAATCGGGTGTGTATATTCTTCGCGCACTGTCGTATGAAGCGCATCGATCGCGGTATTTCCTGTAATTGAAATACGTGATTCATCTTTGCCTTCATTGATTAAGTTTTGCGCTGATTTCTCTGTCGGTGAGAAATGAAGATCTGCAATTACACCTGTTAATTGACGGTTCATTTCTTCCGGATACGGAGAATATTTATTCCACGTACGAAGACCTGCTTCTACGTGTCCGACAGCAATTTTATTGTAAAATGCTGCAAGACTTCCGATGAATGTCGTCGCTGTGTCGCCGTGTACGAGTACGATATCTGGTTCCGCTTCTTTCATGATGCGGTCAAGCCCTTCAAGTCCTCGTGTTGCTACGTCAACGAGCGTTTGACGACTTTTCATAATGTTTAAATCGTAATCAGGCGTTACGTCGAATGCTTCGAGTACTTGGTCGAGCATTTCACGGTGTTGTGCCGTCACTGTAACGATTGATTCAATTTCTTCATATTTTTCTAATTCTAAAACGAGGGGCGCCATTTTAATCGCTTCTGGACGCGTCCCAAAGATCGTCATCACTTTCCACTTTCGTGTCAATCGAATCCCACCTTTATTATTATTTCGTTCCGAATAAACGGTCTCCTGCGTCGCCGAGTCCTGGAACGATATAGCCATTTTCATCTAACTTCTCATCGAGTGCGGCAATGTAAACATCAACATCTGGATGTGCTTCTACGAATGCATCGACGCCTTCAGGTGCTGCAATTAAGCACATAAACTGAATGTCTTTTGCTCCGCGCTTTTTCAATGAGTTCACTGCTTCAATCGCAGATCCACCCGTTGCAAGCATCGGGTCAACGACGATAAATTTACGCTCTTCGATATCTTTCGGAAGTTTCACGTAATATTCGACTGGTTTTAACGTCTCCGGATCGCGGTAAAGACCGACGTGTCCGACACGCGCTGCTGGAATTAATTCTAAAATTCCTTCTACCATTCCGAGTCCTGCTCGAAGGATCGGAACAATTCCTAATTTTTTCCCTGCAAGTACCATCGATTTTGATGGACCTACCGGTGTCTCTACAACCGTCTCTTGTAATGATAAATCGCGAGTAATTTCGTACGCCATTAGTGTTGCCACTTCATCCACGAGTTCACGAAACTCTTTCGTACCTGTATTTACATCACGAATATACGTAAGTTTGTGTTGAATGAGCGGGTGATCGAAAACATGTACATTGCTCATAATTTGTCGCTCCTTTAATGTGTCAATTTATAACCTTGTCTATTATAACAGAAGAAAGTGTGAAGTCCTATGACGCTTTTCAAAACTTCTATTTTCTTACCTATCTCGACGATTTCTTTTCAACAAAAAACCACTTCTCACGTGAGAAGTGGTTCGGCATTATGCGTAAAGTGGGAAACGTGATGTAAGAGCAGCTACACGTTCTGCAGCTTCTTTATATACTTCTTCGTTTCCGATATTTTTTAAGACGAGGGCCATAATTTGACCGATTTCTTTCATGTCGTCTTCTTTCATTCCACGGCTAGTAACAGCAGGTGTTCCGATACGGATTCCTGATGTAACGAATGGACTTTCTGTATCGAATGGAATCGTGTTTTTGTTCGTCGTAATGCCAACAGCATCTAATGCTTCTTCTCCATCTTTACCTGTCACATTGAGTGAGCGTAAGTTTAAGAGAAGTAAGTGATTATCTGTTCCACCTGAAACGATATCGATTCCTTCTTCTTGTAATGCTTCCGCAAGTGCTTTTGCGTTCGCTTTAATTTGTTTAGCATATTGTTTGAATTCTGGTTGTAATGCTTCGCCGAATGCTACAGCTTTTGCTGCGATTACGTGCATTAAAGGTCCACCTTGAATTCCTGGGAAAATCGATTTGTCGATTTTTTTGCCCCACTCTTCGCTCGTTAAAATTAAACCACCACGTGGTCCGCGAAGTGTTTTATGTGTCGTTGACGTAACGAAATCTGCATACTCTACTGGGTTTTGGTGCTCTCCTGCAGCGACAAGCCCTGCAATGTGCGCCATATCCACCATGAAAAGTGCGCCTACTTCGTCTGCAATTTCACGGAATTTCGCAAAGTCAATTTCGCGTGGGTACGCACTCGCACCTGCGATAATTAATTTTGGTTGGTGTTCGATTGCTTTTTGACGAACGTCTTCGTAATCGATCATTTCTGTTTCTTTATCAACACCGTACTCAACGAAGTTGTAAATTTTTCCTGAGAAGTTAACAGGACTTCCGTGAGTTAAGTGACCACCGTGTGATAAGTTCATACCGAGCACTGTATCACCTGGCTCGAGTACTGTGAAGTATACAGCCATATTTGCTTGTGCACCTGAGTGAGGTTGTACGTTCGCATGTTCTGCGCCGAAAATTTCTTTTAA
>JASLGI010000131.1 GCA_030149685.1 Bacillaceae bacterium
GAAATACCGAGCAATTTCCCTTTCGATAAAGGTTGTTGTTTCGTACTCAATGAACCCATCTCCTACTGTCTTTCTAATTGTCTTGACAGTTATCAATATACGCTCTTTTTTATGAAACGTCTAGCAAACGCAAACAAAAAAACTAGCGATCACGCGGATCGCTAGTTTTACCCATTTTTATCGTTTTCATTCCGTCCCTCACGTTACGCTAAAATACCACCGGGTAATGAAACGAGCGTCTCTCCGTTAATTTGCGCGACCCATCCTTCAGTCACCGCACTCATCGGATACGCTTCAATTTTATAATCTCCGATAATGAACCATAAACGTAATGAATCTGTTTCTGCACGAATCGCCTCAATCGACTCATGTAAAAATGCATCATTCAAACGCTCTTTCGCACGTCGACTATCCGCTTCAATTTCCGGGGAACCGAAAACGATTTGACCGTGACGAACGACTCGCCAAGGACATTCTAACCGAATCGAGCCTTCTTCGAAATTGAAAATGAAGTGTCCTGTCCAATCCATCGATTGTACTTCTTTTCCAACAAACGACTGTAAACAAGCTGCACTTTCACGAACCCATTCCCGCTTAGCGAGTCGCTGGAGCTTCTCTAAGCGATTTTCTACTGCTTCAGACTCTACATTCGATAAAATCTCTCGGAACGTTTCTTCGACTTCCTGGAAGCCACAATCGGTCGATAATGTAATGATTCGTTGTAACACATCGATCGACGGACTGTGTAACAATTCTGCGTGCAACGTTTGAATTTCTGAGCGCATCGCTTCTTCTTCTTTCGGAAAACGTAATCCTTCTTCACGTAACGCACGCTCAAAAGCTTCTTGTACTTCTTTTGCATCTAACGGTTGGATTAAATCTAAACATGCGAGTTGAACGATTTCTTCCCCTTCGCTTCCTCGTTCCATCTCGGCAATTGCCCAATCAACATAGTCTTGTGGTGTGCTTTTTCCTGTATACTCTAAAAATGCTAACCTTCTCAATTTCATCCTCATCACCTCAAAAAAAGCGTTTAGGAAAGCTTTTTCCTAAACGCTCTGTTATTACTCTAAACCTTCTGCAACTTCATCGACCATAATATTCATTGATTCTAATCCACCACTTGCAAGATACCAAACTTCTCCGTCTAAGTAAATCATTTTATCGTTTTTAAACGCGTTTGTTTTCTTCACTAAGTCATTTTCAATAGATTCTTTCACACTTGCTCCATTACCGATCGCTGCGTCACGGTCGATAATGTATAAAACATCTGGATTCGTTTCTAAAATATATTCATACGTAATACTTTGGCCGTGACGTGAGCTTTCAATTTTATCGTCTGCTGGCGTCACGCCTAATACGTCATGAACGAGACCGAAACGTGAAGCAGGTCCGTATGCACTTACTTTACCTTCTGTCCCGAGAACGATTAAACCTTTATCCTCTGACGCTTCTGCTTTTTCTTTCACAGTCGCAATTTTTTCTTCTACTTTTGCTAATTCTGCTTTCGCTTCCTCTTCTTTACCGAAAATTTCTGCGATTGTCTGAACGTTTGACTCAAATGACTCGAGTGTATTTTCATATTCCATATTTAAATAAATCGTCGGTGCGATTTCTTTGAATTGATCGTAAAGATCTGCTTGACGTGCTGAAATAATGATAAGCTCTGGTTTTGCTGCATGAATCGCTTCAAAATCTGGCTCTTTTAAACTTCCGAGGTTTTGGTACTTCTCGTCTTTAAACTGTTTTAAATACGTAGGTACTGTCGCTTGTGGAAGTCCAACGATGTGATCTTCTAAACCGAGTGCTGCCATCGTATCTAATGAACCGAAGTCGAATACGACGACATTTTCAGGTTTTTTCTTTACTTCTACTGCTTCTTTATCTAATTCATGTGTTACTGAAACGGTCTCTACATTCGTATCTTCTTTACCTTCATCTTTTGCATCTTCGCCTTCGTCATTGCCACATGCAACGAGCACGATCGCTAATACAGCGACAGCAAATAGTGATAAAAACTTTTTCATTCCTAGTCATCCACCTTTATTTTTATGAGTTGAAGTAAACACAGATATTGCAATTGTTCATTCGTTGAATCGGAATATCCATATCGTAAATTTCGCGTAATGCTTCTGAATTAATAATTTCTTCTGTCGGACCGTCGCGAACGATACGCCCATCTTTTAACGCAACGATACGGTCGGAATAAACAGAGGCGAAGTTAATATCGTGTAAAACGATTACGACTGTTTTACCAAGTTCATCGACGAGACGACGCAAAATTTTCATAATTTGTACAGAGTGCTTCATATCTAAGTTATTGAGCGGCTCGTCAAGTAAAATGTAATCCGTATCTTGTGCAATTACCATGGCGATAAAAGCGCGCTGACGCTGTCCACCAGATAACTCGTCTAAAAAGCGATCTTCAATATCGACTAAATCCATATATTCCATCGCTTGATCGACATGTCGTTCATCTTCTTTCGTTAAACGTCCCGCTGAATGCGGAAAGCGGCCGAATGAAACGAGCTGACGAATCGTTAATCGGACGTTCATAAAGTTCGACTGACGTAAAATCGACACCTTTTTCGCAAAGTCATTCGACTTCATCTCTTCCGCATTTTGATTTTCAACAATTACTTCACCTGTATCTGCATCAAGCAGTCGACTTACCATCGAAAGGAGCGTCGACTTACCCGCACCGTTCGGACCGATAAATGATGTAATTTTTTGAGGATGAATATTTACACTCACATCTTCTACGACCGCTTTTTCACCATAATATTTTGAAATGTTTTTCACTTGGATCATACGGATCGACTCTCCTTTAATAATAAGTAAATGAAGTAAATTCCACCGACAAAGTTGATGATGACGCTTAATGTCGTCGAGAAAGTGAATACGCGTTCAACGATCCACTGACCACCGACGAGGGCAATGATACTGAGAAGCCCCGCCCCAACAATCAATACCGAGTGTTTATACGTTTTGAAAAATTCATACGATAAGTTTGCAACAATTAAACCGAAAAATGTAATCGGACCAACGAGTGCTGTTGATACAGCAATTAACACAGCGGACAAAATTAACATACGACGTACGAGATGATCGTACGGTACTCCTAAATTAATCGCGATATCTCGACCGAGTGACAATACATCGAGTTCATTTAAATATTTC
>JASLGI010000154.1 GCA_030149685.1 Bacillaceae bacterium
TCTGCTTCACGGACGATGTGTACTTTCTCAGGTGTAACCTCTCCGAGTACGCGGATACCGAGTCCTGGACCTGGGAATGGCTGACGGAAAACGATTTCCTCAGGGAGTCCGAGTTCTAAACCGAGTTGACGCACTTCATCTTTGAAAAGTGCTGTAAGTGGCTCAATTAACTGGAAATCCATATCTTCTGGAAGTCCACCGACGTTATGGTGTGATTTTATCGTTTCAGAAGTAGCTGTTCCGCTTTCAATGACGTCTGCATAAATCGTTCCTTGTGCTAAATAATCGATTCCTTCAAGTTTCGCTGACTCATCGTCAAAGACGTAAATAAATTCGTTCCCAATCGTTTTACGTTTTTCTTCTGGGTCAGAAATCCCTTTTAATTTATTGAAGAAACGTTCTTGTGCATCGACTTTAATGAAGTTCATATCAAAGTCTTCACTAAATGTTTTGACTACACTTTCTGCTTCTCCTTTACGAAGTAAACCGTGGTCAACGAAAATACATGTTAACTGTTTACCGATCGCTTTATGCACGAGTGCTGCAACGACCGACGAGTCAACTCCTCCGCTTAATGCGCAAAGTACATTTTTGTCGCCGACTTCTTCACGAATACGTTCTACTTCTAAATCGACGAAATAAGCCATCGTCCATTTATTTTCTACACCACAAATGTCAAATACGAAGTCGTGTAAAACTGTTTCTCCTTCTTCTGTCGCTTCAACTTCTGGGTAGAAGTTTAACGCATAAAATGGTTTTTCTTCATGAACGTATGCTAAATTGTCAGATGCGATTGCTTTAAACCCTGATAAGCCTGTTAAATCATACGTTTCCTCACTTGTTTGTACATCGAATGTTGTTTTCGTATTCTCGAATAACACATCATTTTCGTGCGTCATTGAAACAACTTCTTCCGTTGTAGAAACGACCGCTGCGTCATACCCAAAATGACGCGCTAATTCTTTCGCCCCGTAACCGAGTGCAAGCACTGGTAAACCGAGCGCAAAGATTTCTTTATCTACACGTAAATCATACTTGTTCGCAACTGCTTCATCGCCACCTGATAAAACAATTCCTACAGCGTTCATATTTTTAATTTCTTCTGCCGTCGTCGTATGAGTGTGTAACTCACTGTAGATTCCGACTTCACGTAATCGGCGTGTGACGAGCTGATTATGCTTACTTCCTAAGTCGAGAACAACGACTTTTTCTTGTCCACGTAATAAAGGTGTTGTAGACATCGTACCAACCTCTTTCTCATTCAAATTCCGAATAGTCACCATTAGGAAAAGGCACGCAGAAAGGATGGACCTTGCGTGCCTTTCAAAAGAACGTTCCACCGTTCACTTCTAACTATTCGTTCGAATATAACTATCATTATTTTACTTCTCTTTCTTTGATAAATCAACCCGTAACCGATGCTCGTACCAATTGAGTGACTCTTCGTAAACAGACCAGTCTTCTGACTCTTCTTCATCGCTATAAATACATTGTTCATAATACGATGTAAGTTCGACAAAACGCGTCGTTTCAAAGTCTTCATCTACACGGCGTGCAAACTGTTGGAGTGTTTCATAAGGTGCACGCGACCAACCTTTTTTCGCTAACAAACGAAGAAGTTGTTGATAACGTCGTTCAAAACTTGTCACAGAATCGACTTCTTTTTTCTTTTTATAATAACCGAATGCAATGACGCCTCCAACACCGAGCAACCCTACCATCACTGCTAAGAAAAATAACTGCCAGTTAAAGCGACGTTCTTTTTCTTCTTTTTCAACGCTTTCCTCTTTCGCTTCACTCGTTGCCTGCTCCTCTGTCTTTTCAGCATTCGGTACATCGACTTCTTCCTCTTCTATTTGTTCTTCCGTCGCTTCTTCTAAATCGACCGTTCGTTCGAATTGAGTCGGTGCATCAAAACCGACAGTCGGCTCAAAAGGAATCCAACCGAGTGTTGGGAAATAAACTTCTACCCATGAGTGGGCATCATTTTCTGTAATTAATGTCGTACCTGTTTCAGCATCATACGCACCACTTGCGTAGCCTTTTGCCCAACGTGCAGGAATATCTAATGTACGGAGTAAAACGACCATCGAAGAAGAATAGTTGTCACAATAACCTTTTTTCGTTTCAAAAACGAATTGATCGACATAATCTTCATCTTTTTCAGGATAAGGAACATCTTTTTTCTCATAACGATACCCTGCTTCTGTGAAATACGATTCAATCGCTCGTACTCGATCATAAGTCGTCGAAGCATCTTTTGTAATTTGCTCCGCCAAATCGTATAACCGAGCAGGTAGTTGCTCTGGTAACTGTGTATACATCATTTGTTCGTCTTCGGTTAATTCCATTAACTCATCATCTAATGTACGCAAATACGTTTCATCATACACCCGTTGTTGGTACGTATACGTCATCTCTTTCGGCCAATCATTTGCTTCTTCAAAGAAATGTTGTTCGTATAAAGGCAGGCGCTTCAATGGTGGTCCATCCTCAATACTCGTCATCCCGTATACGACCGGTACGTAAGGCCACGTTCGATGAAAAGTAATCGTCATCTCTTCATCGTTCGCTGCTTTCGTCGCTGGCACATCTTCTATTTGTTTTTCTTGTTCTGTCCGCCAACCTTTAGATGTGTAATAATCACGCACTTCTAAACGATAATAATGACGATCGGCAGTATCTACCGTCATCACCGGTGCATAATTATCTTTTACCGAGCCACCGAGTTGATCATCGTGTTCACGATAACCACTCGTTGCCGCTTCTTTTTTCTTTGACCATTGAAACACTTGTGACCAGTCATTTGACACAGGATCAAACGGCACAACCGCTAAAGTTCCGGCAAATGCAAAAACAGTCAACAACGCAAAAATACCGATATTTTTATAAAAGTCTTTTCGTTGCCATAGAAGTGTTTCATTTAACCAACGGCGTAACCACTTCACAGAAAATAATAAGCCGACACTGTATAAAACAATGCGGATAAACGCCCAAGGTTCTACTGGTACATGAAATAAAGGCATAGCAGAGAAAAAGACGAGTGTCACGATCACAAATAAATTTACACGTTGTAACTCATCGATCCAATAATAAACGAAATACGTAAATGCCCATAAAACAATAAAGAAAAATAATGTTTGGCAATCATTCGTTAAATATTGTGTACTCTCTGTAAATATCGCTTCTATATTTAATACCCATTGTTCTTTCCAATATAAAATAAATGCCTTTAATGTGTAAGCGGAATGATAGAAAATAACGAATGGAAAAAACAAAATTAAAGCGAATTTCAATGGAATGCTAAAGAAAAAAGGCAAACGAATATAATATAAAAATAAACTTGCCCCTACGAAAAAGAGGAAGATATAATAATAACTCGATTGCGTCGCTTGTAAAATTGGTTGCAGCCATTCCGCAATCATCCCGAATGCGAATAAATAGGCAAGTAAACGTAAGAAATAATACGTGCGACTACTTTTCATTCGACGCACCTCCCATCAATTGTCGGAAAGTTTCTTGCGGAATCCATTCATAATAAACATGTCCTTTTCGTTCAAGAAGACGATCCATTTGATCGGAAAGGATGTAGTAAACTGTCGGAACTTTCGGCAGTTGACCCGCCTCCATTGCTGTTTGTTCAGAAGTAGCGACTGTTGCCACGATCGACGTCTCCTCTTTCCATTGACGTTCACGTGCAACATACGGCTTCTCCTTCACCGTTGCTAATTGATCGAGCAACTCACGAAACTCTCTCTCAGATGTAATGAACATCGATGGTTGCTCATTGATTTGAACTTCTAAAGTCGCTCTCTGTTGTACAAGCGTATAAACGAGAGAAGCAAATAGTTGAATACGTTCTTCTAAATACTCCCCTTCTACACTATCAAAATATAAAGCGACCCGCTTTTCTTCTCCTCGTTCAAACTCTTTCGTCATCATCTGCTGACGACGTGCAGTTTCTTTCCAATGAATATGCGATAAAGAGTCACCTCTTACATAAGGCCGAGTAGAAGTAGGTATCGTCACATCTTGAGAAAACAACATGGAAGTCCCTCCATCACTACTCATCCCTATTTCCTCAAAACGCCCAAACAATAATTCACGATACAAAGGATAGACATAAAAAGAAACATTCATCGGATGGACCGCTTCTTTCACACTTAAATGCAAGCTGTCGGACAATCGAATGACCGCTTGTTTACTCGTATATTTACCTCGCTCCCATTGTTCCGTCGGTATATCATATGTCCAACGCTTTCGAAATCCTACCCAACGGAAAGCGGTCTTCTCTAGCACATGTGGGTCATTCATTCGCTCCCAACGGATTGTCAGTTCGACAACACCTAATGGAAAGCGACTTTTTCGTTCCACAACATAACGTATAAAACGTTCCCCCGTCATTTCATTCACTACATGTCGCTCACGAACAGCCCATTTTTTCGGCCGCAATAACATCATAAGAACACTATAACTAGCAAAGATCGAATAAATCGCAAGTAAAAAATAATGCACGAACTGTTGATACGTAACCGCTGCGTAAATGAGTCCACCCCATAAAACGAATAACGTGAGTAACTTCATTCGATTCATCGTCATCCTTCTACCGGCACCGGAATCAACTGTAAAATATCATCGATAATTTGCTCACTCGTCACACCGTTATAAGCAGCATCTCGACGGACTAACAAACGATGACGCGCTATTGGGGAAAACAACATTTGAACATCATCGGGTGTAACGAATGTACGACCTTTTACATACGCATAAGCTTGCGCCGCTCGCATATAAGCAATAGTACTTCGTGGACTCATTCCAAGAGCGACCGCTTCATGTTCTCGCGTTGAACGAACGAGCTTTACAATATAAGTCGCGATATTTTCAGCGACATGAATTTGACGCACTTCTTTTTGCATCTGTAAAACGTCCTCTACGGTACATACTGCTCGTAATTGATCAGCAGATCTCGCTTCATCTTCTAAAACAAGTCGAATTTCCTCTTCTTCTGATGGATAACCGATCGTTAATAAAAATAAAAAGCGATCTAATTGCGCTTCAGGTAAAGGATACGTTCCTTGATGTTCAACAGGGTTTTGCGTCGCCATAACGAAAAATGGCTCTGGTAATGGATACGTCTTTCCATCAACAGTCAACGAACGCTCTTCCATACTCTCTAATAAAGCAGATTGCGTTTTCGGGCTTGCGCGGTTTAACTCATCCGCGAGTACGACACCTCCAAATATTGGACCTTCTTCAAACTGAAACGTCCGATGTTCTGGGTGATAAATAGAAACACCTGTAATATCGGCAGGTAACAAGTCAGGGGTTAACTGAATTCGGCTAAATGAAGCATCTATCGATGTCGCTAACGCTTTCACGAGCGCAGTTTTTCCAACTCCTGGTACATCTTCTAACAATATATGCCCTTCGCTTAATAAAGCGACGAGGCTTAATTCGATAATCGAACGTTTCCCTAAAATGACACGTTCGACATTGTCGATCAATGATTGAATAGTCGCATGCATAGTTAAAACTCCTTTAAATGAATAACTGTATTTCTTCTACGATAGCGATTATTTCTTGAAACGACAAGCTTTTCTCATTATGTTTCTTCAATTCGTCTATCGTCATCTATTAACTGTAACGGATGATTAGAAAGAAAGTTGCTTTTTTTCGTAGTTGTTAACCGATTGAAATATTGTTACAACAAAAAATGCATGAGCTTTTACACTCATGCATTTTCTTATTTCCAAAACTCATCAAATACTGTTATCGGTAAATGACGTTTATGTTGAGAAGTTAAATAGAGACGTTCAATCGTTGCTTTCGCCTCATCTGACACTTCTTTACCTTCTAAGTAGTCATCGATTTCATCATACGTTACCCCTAATGCTACTTCATCAGGCTCTGCTGGATTTTCTTCCTCTAAATCCGCTGTCGGTACTTTCATATATAAATATGCTGGACAGTTCAACTCACGTAACAAAGCGCGACCTTGGCGTTTATTCAAACGATAAATCGGCATGAGGTCAGCTCCACCGTCACCGTATTTCGTATAAAAACCTGTCACTGCCTCCGCTGCGTGATCACTTCCTAAAACGATTGTACCCGTCGCCGCACCGATTGCATATTGTACTTTCATGCGCTCGCGTGCTTTTTCATTTCCTTTAGCAAAGTCGGATAACTCAATTCCTGCTTCTTTTAATGAAGCGACACTCGCATCAACAGCTGGCTTCACATCTACTGTGATCGTTCGTGACGGTTGAATGAAATGAAGCGCTGCTTGACAATCTTCTTCATCAAACTGTTTGCCATAAGGTAAACGAACAGCGATAAATTCATACGTATCGTTACCATCTTCTTCATTCAATTCATTTACCGCCATTTGCGCTAACTTCCCTACGAGTGTAGAATCTTGCCCGCCTGAAATACCGAGGACAAATCCTTTCACAAAAGAATGTTTCCGAGCATATTCTTTCATGAAATCAATCGAACGACGGATTTCTACTCGTGGATCAATTTCAGGTTGGACGTAGAGACGTTCAATAATTTCGCGTTGTAACGTCATTCAATCCCTCCTATTTATTTTCATGTTCTTCGATAAATTGTTCGACGAGCTCGCGAACTTCCTCAATATGTTGCATTTTATTATCCCAACACGCTTGACTTAAATCGACCGGATACTCTTGTGGATTTAATGAGCGCTTATATTCTTCCCAAAGAAGCGATAAGTTTTGAATCGCATATTCTCTCATTTCTTTCACTGGGGGACTTTCATAAATTACTTTCCCTTTTTCCACGACATGCTCATGTAAATTAATCGCTTCAAAGTTTGTAATCGTTTTTGACAAGTACGTATGCACAGGATGGAACATAAATAACTCTCGTTCACTCTTCGGATCTTCGTGCTTTAACGTAATATAGTCACCTTCTGCTTTTTTCGTCTCTTTATTAATAATGCGATACACTTTTTTCTCTCCGGGTGTCGTTACCTTTTCCGCATTCGAAGAAATTTTGATCGTATCTTCCATTAAGCCGTCTTCATTTTCGATAGAAACGATTTTATATACTGCACCGAGTGCTGGTTGGTCATAAGCCGTAATGAGCTTCGTACCAATTCCCCAAGAATCTACTTGTGCTCCTTGAGCTTTTAAATTTAAAATCGTATATTCA